>DYHC01000140.1 GCA_020724325.1 Melioribacter roseus | reverse complement strand
AACCCGGCTACGCTCTTAGAGGAGCTTGGCACAATAAAGATTTCACCATAAAGTATAACGGAAATTTTATTTACAATTTTTCTACAACTAATGAATTAAATATAAGCAGTTCTGTTTCGTATACAGGAAGAGATTCTTATAAACAACAACTCGTATCCCGCGACAATATTGTTATATCCGATAGAACTGAAGAGGGGTCTCAGGAAGGGAGAATCGTATTCGGTACTTACCTCGGCAAACAATGGATTAAAGGAAGTGAGTGGAGCATCTATTCAGATGTAAATTATAAAACGCGTTTTTTCCTCGGCAGTTTTTTAAATAACATTTTAGTCGGGTTCACATGGAGAAACGAATTCAATAAAGGGGACGGAATTATTTTTGACCCTCTTTACCCGCCAAGTTTATCTGTTCCTTCTCCAAGAATAAGAACATATAACGATTTACCGGCTTATAACACTCTTTCAATTTATTTTGAAGATAAAATTACCGGTAATTTTATAAAACCGTTCACTCTTCAATTGGGTGTAAGATATGAGGTTTATAGACCAGATGGTATTGACATAAAAGGATTGTGGGGCAAAGGAGATTTAATTGAATCGAAAAACGGTTCCTTCTTAAATCCACGCTTGAATTTTTCTACGAACCTATTTGAAAAAACACAATTGCGTTTAAGTTATGGTATTACCACAAAATCACCACCAATGGGGATGATTTTTGCCCAGGATGAATATTTTGATATAATAGATACTGTTTCGGTAGTTGATCCGGTTCAACCGGAGAAGAATTTTTCCATCATTTCAACTTATGTTAAACAGAGCGCCAACCCGCTGCTGAAAGCTTATAAGCAAGATAAATATGAAGTTAGCCTTGACCAACAAATTGGCTCTGTCGGTTTTTCCTTTACCGGTTTTATTAATAATTCCAACAATATGTTCAGATCTCTGAATTCTCCAACCGTTTTCTATAAATATTCTTTTCCACAATGGCCTATACAGACGGTTAAAACACCTTCGGATACTTTGCTGGAAACATATCCGCAGTATGTAAACGATGGATATACAAGAACCAGTGGCGTGGAATTTTCATTCAGCACAGCAAGAATTCCGGTGATAAATACCGTCTTCAGGTTTGATGCATCATATTATTATGAAAGACGTGGCAGCGAAAGCGGTTATTACCTCGGCTCCAAAAGATTTGTGAAGGCTATGAATTTAAGTGCTATTCCTATGTACAGAGACTATGAAACTTATTCTAAAAATTTGCTGATTAATTATCGGTTCGATATTCAGGCAAAATCATTAGGAATATGGCTAACTCTCCATATTCAACAGCAGTTGATAGAAATAGATGGAAGAAATAACTACGACGATATTTTACCGATAGCCTACTTCACTCAATACAACGAGTTAATATTTATACAAGAAGTTGAACGAAACCTTCCCAAGTATCAGGAATTAAAAAGAAGTGTAGAATTGTTTGAATTAAATGAAGAAGACAGACCGAACATTTGGTTGTTCAATCTGAAAGTCAGCAAATCACTTTGGCAAGGTACTTCTGTTTCATTCTTTGTCAATAATTTCTTTAATAATAGACCAATGTATATGCTAAAGAGAAGGTCACCTTCTTTACCGAGCTTCGAAAGAAGAAATCCTCCAATTTTTTACGGTATGGAGCTCAATCTAACTTATTAGAGGTTACATAATGAAAATAATCTTGAAAACATTTTTTGCTTTATTTATTGTTGCTTTCACCGGATGTGATTCTTTGATTGATAATAAACCAGCGGTTTCAGAACGTAATGTTACCTTCAGAATAAAATTAGTTGACAGTACCGGTGCTTTGAAAAAAGTTTACGGAAACTCTGCAGTTAAAAAAGCCGAAGTAATTCTTAAATCTAATGCTCTTGGAACCGTTTACAACCTGGTTTCAGATGATCAGGGCTTTGTTACTTTGAGTAATGCAATTTCTGATAAATATGTTATTTCTGCTGTAAGACTGCTAACGCCGCTAGAAGTTGAAAAAGGAATTGGTAATAAAAGTGTACAGGAACATAAGTTGGTAAATTTTAATGCTGGCATTATTGAACTAAGAGCAGATTATCATAAAGTTGTAGAAGTTTGTCTTGACAAAGTTTTGGTTCAATCCCCACTTGTTATAAGTGAAATATATGCCTGTGGTCCTCCTAAAGCGGGGCTCTACTTCCACGATAAATATATTGAGATTTTTAATAACAGCGACGAAGTCCAGTATCTTGATAGCTTGCTTGTAATGCAGGTTTATGCTAATGTTTCTTTGGGATTTTCTTACGTAAATGATTCGAGCTTTGTTCATTCCAAAAATATATGGATGTTCCCCGGCACCGGGCGGGATTATCCAATTAAACCGGGTCAGTTTGTAGTTGCAGCAGGAGATGCAATTGACCACAGAATTAATGCACCATATAGCGTAGACTTATCTAAAGTATCATTCGAATTCTATAAGAAAGATGCCCCCGATATCGACAATAAAAACATTCCAAATATGATTATGTTCTATCAATCAGCGGGGAATGATTGGCTTATCGGCGGAGAAAGTGATGCGCTTGTAATTGCAAGGGTAGGTTCTACAAATGATATTATTTGGGAAAATGATCATTATAAAGTTCCAATGAAATATGTTCTCGATGGTGCTGAGTATTTATCAGATCCTACAAGGCTCGATAAGAAAAAGTTGTATCCTGGTATTGACGCAAGTGCTACCGGCGGAATCACTTTCTATACCGGTAAAACTATGGAAAGATTAACCGTACGTAAAAATGGAAGATTGTATTTGAAGGATAGTAATAATTCTTCTTTGGATTTTAAAGTCTATAGCCAACCTAGTCCAGAGTATCACAATGAAAACTAAAAATGCGCTTTTCTTTTCACTACTTTTTAACGCTGTATCAGCTTATTCACAAGAGTTCATACAGCGTGAGCCACAATTTTTTAGGACAATATTTGACGGAGTAGTTTACGCAAATTCGTATTATATCGGCACTAACCCGGCATTTCTAAAATGGGAAAAGAGCGATCAAAGACTATCTGTGAAAACTTATTTTTCTGAAAGTGGTGGAAATTTCAAACCCTTTTTTACACCAGGTAAAGAAAATTATTATCAAGTTTCGCTAGCCGGCAAAAAACAAATTTCAGACGCACAAATATTTAGTGGCTCTTTTTCATTTTTAAAAAATGAAAGAGATGACTGGGCGTGGCTTACAACAAAAAATTATAATCCCACGTCACCCTTTCTCTTGGGTGATAGTACAACAGGATCTACTCGCTACAATGTAATGAGTTTAAGCGCTCGATATTCTTCAATAGTTTGTGAAAGGTTTCTGATAGGTGCGGGTCTCGATTTTTCGGTTGATGAGGGATTAAAGAAAATTTCACCACGCCCGGCATCGGATCATCGGAACATTTATTTTAATCTTGGCGTTGGATATATGCTCGATGATAAGACGTCCTTCGGATTTTCATTAGGGTTGTACGATTTTAACGAAACAATAAACTATTCTGCAGATGAAGGAGCGGTTTATACCGAAACAATTCTTTTAAAATTCCGCGGCTTAGATTTTCCTTTGCGGTTTACTAAAAAAGACGAGTCGAGATATTCCTTTCATAACAAATATCATCTATCGGGTAATTTTCAACATTTGTCAAATGACTTAAAATTGTGTGGAACTATCGGAATTGGCTTTGAAAAAATAACATTAAAAGATGGCGGTAACAGCCCAACTTTTGAAGGTTTTATGAGGAACGACTTTTATTCCGTTGAAGCTAAACTTATTTACAATCCGTCAAAAAATATAAGCGCAGGTTTCTATTATAGTTTTGATCAGCAGAGCCTTTGGGCCCGCCATCCTTTATATAATGTCTTGATAAACGAAGATGAATGTCAGATGCATTTAGCCGGAGGAGGCATTCAATATGATCTTGATAGTAAAATATCAATGGGTATAGAAGTTGAGATGATTTTTTCAAAGAGGAAAAACAATGATTACTACAGTACAGTTTATCTGAAGGGCAATACATTAGAGTGGATACCTAAAATTGGTCTGTCTTATAATTGGAGCGAAAACACATGGTCATTTTTAAGTTATTCCTATTCCATTAATAATGTTGATGATCCATATGTATCGACTTCTGTGCAGAGTAATTACTACTCTAATTTCACAATTAAAAATACAGAATTTATCCTCGCAAAATTTTCAACTCATTCTTTTTATTATCGAATGGAATTAGAATTTGAAAATGTAGGTCTTTTTTCTCTGTTTCTTTCTTTTAAAACGGAAAGACCTATAGAGTCCAAAATTTTCATCGATACAGTGAGAAATTATTTTTCCACGGGAATTGAATACAGGGTACAAGTATATTGATTTAAATAAATAATTAACAGTTGAGGAGATACCATGAAAAAAATAATAACATTTTTTTTTCTGTTCTACCTTTCAGTTATTTACCCTCAGAGCTGGAAAGTAATGACAGAACCCCAGATTACCGGCTACCTGAATGACATATATATGGTAGATGATAAGGAAGGCTGGTTAGTGGGAAATGGAGGATTAATTATTCATACCACCGACGGATTTCAAACTTTCGAAGTACAAGTATCAAACGTTCCTACAAAAAATTTGATGAAAGTTTTTTTCGTTAGTAAAAACGAAGGATGGATAGGAACAGATAAAGGTTCATTGCTCAAAACAATCGACGGAGGCAAAACCTGGACAGAGAGTGATTTCTCGAAAGTTAAACCGGCGAATTTCGGTTTTTCGGCTTTCAGTTCTCTCTACTTCGTGGATAAAAATTTGGGCTTCTGGGTAGCTGGTAAAAGTAGAAATGAATTTATTTTTAAAACAATTGATGGCGGCAATAGTTGGTCAATTAAAGATTCTTTAATTGTTACTAGCGGTACAAGTTTTTGGACAGATATCAGATTTTCTCATTCGTTAAAAGGAGTTGTTGTGGGCGATGATAAAGGAGTTCAAAAATACACTACCAATGGCGGCGAAAGCTGGATTGCCGGCGATGGTGTAGTGTACTCTCCTTTTAGAAATAGCACAGTCCGGTATTTAAGCGAGAATGAACTTGTATGCCTTGGCGAAGGTAATGAATTCAACCAATTACTGCTTCCAATTTTCAAATCTACCAATGGCGGAAAAAATTGGGTTGAAAAAACTAATCCGGCAGATAAAGTATATGACAGAGTTAAAGACATTTATTTTAAAGATAATTTAAACGGCGTTGCTGTAGGCAATAACGGATTCAGCAAAATGTTTGTTTATAAAACATCCGATGGTGGAGAAACATGGCAAGCTTCTACAGCAAATTTTTCTGCTGGCTTTATTGCTCTGGAAGGTTATGGTAATATTGTTTTTGCCCTTGGTACCAACAGTCATATTTTCAAATCCAACAATCTTGGTACTACGTGGACTCAATTGAGTATCAAATCCCCCGCTTCATTTACTGATTTAGCTTTTGTAGGAAAGAATGGATTTGCAATTAACCTAAATGGTGATTTTTATTTCAGTAACAATGATGGAGTTCATTGGCAAATGATTTCAACTACAGGTATTTGGAATGCCGGTGCATTGAATTTTGTAAATGAAACTACCGGAATTCTTCTAAAAGAAAATCGTCATATTCTCAAAACTACAGATAGAGG
>DYHC01000139.1 GCA_020724325.1 Melioribacter roseus | reverse complement strand
GAATATCCTATTATGAACATATTCGAAATGTAACGTTAAAAAAACGGAACTATTTCCGTAAATAAAAGATCTTTCAGGATACAGGTAGTTACAATTCAGTTAATTACCTGTTCCCTAATTTAAATAGGAGCGGTCAATATGGAAGAATTGGAAATTGCAGAGAAGAAAAAAGAGATATTAAATTTCAAAATTGATCTTATTAACAAACGCCACCAGCATGGTTCGCTAATTCCTCTTTTGCAGTCGGCTCAGGATTCTTACGGTTACATTCCGGAAAAAGTTATTCATTACATAAGCGAACTGGTAAAAATACCGGCATCCGAAATTTATGGAGTAATAACTTTTTATGCTCAATTCCGGCTTAAACCGCTTGGAAAAAATTTAATTAGAATATGTGAAGGAACAGCTTGCCATGTAAATGGTGCAAAGACTGTGCTTTCGGTTCTGAATGACGAGCTTGGAATTTCTGTTGACGAAACAACTGATGACGGTTTGTTCTCATTGCTTTCAGTAGCTTGCCTGGGCTGCTGCTCTTTAGCACCAGTTATGATGATTAACGACGAGACGCATGGCAATCTTACAAGTGAAAAAATTAAAAAGACGCTTAAGAAAATTAAATTGGATGAACAAGCGAGGATTCAGTATGAAAAAAATTAAAGTTGGACTTGGAACTTGCGGTATTTCTGCCGGCGGTCAGCTGGTCTTCGAAAAATTTAAGGAAGAATTGAAACTAAAGAACATTGATGCAGAATTATCTGAGACGGGTTGTTTGGGGATGTGCTATGAAGAAGCCCTTGTAGAAATTGAAGACGAAAATAATGATGTGCTCTATTCTAAAGTTACCATCGATAAAGTCGGCAAAATTGTAAATGAACATCTAATCAACGGTAATCCGGTGAAAGACTGGATTATAAAAAGCAATGAGCATTCAGAAGAAGAATCATTCTTTAAGAATCAGAAAAGAATAGTTTTGAGAAATTGCGGTGTAATAAATCCATCGTCTATAGAAGAATACATTGCTAATGATGGTTATAAAGCGTTACAAACAGTTATAGAAAAATATTCCAGCGATGAAGTGATTGATATAATAATAAAATCTGGTTTACGAGGCAGAGGCGGCGGAGGTTTTTCGACCGGGGTTAAATGGAAGTTAGCAAAAGCTTCTCAATCAGATAAAAAATATATTATATGTAATGCAGATGAAGGCGACCCTGGCGCATTTATGGATAGAAGTGTTTTAGAAGGCGACCCGCATTCTGTATTGGAAGGAATGATGATTGCAGCTTATGCAATTGGTGCAGATGAAGGGTTTATATACTGCAGAGCAGAATATCCTCTTGCTATCAAACGTCTTAGAAATGCACTAAATCAATGCCGTTCCAGAGGGTTACTTGGTGAAAAAATTTTTGATTCAAAATTTAATTTCGATATAAAAATAAAGGAAGGTGCCGGCGCATTTGTCTGTGGCGAAGAAACTGCTCTAATGTCATCTATAGAAGGCAGACGTGGTGTTCCAAAGTTGAGACCGCCGTTCCCATCACAAAAAGGATTGTGGGGTAAACCAACCAATATCAATAATGTTGAAACCTTTGCAAATGTACCATGGATTATTCTAAACAGTTGGCAGGAATTTGCAGCAATGGGAACTGAAAAAAGCAAGGGCACAAAAGTATTTGCTCTTGCCGGAAAAGTTAAGAGAACCGGTCTTGTAGAAGTTCCGATGGGTATGTCAATAAATGAAATAATTTTTGACGTTGGCGGCGGAATAAAAGATAATAGAAAATTTAAAGCTGTTCAAATGGGCGGTCCTTCCGGAGGTTGTATTCCAGCAAGTATGGGCAATCTTAAAATCGATTATGACGAAATTACCCAAACAGGTGCTATTATGGGTTCTGGCGGATTAATAATACTTGATGATACAACCTGTATGGTAGATCTCGCAAAATATTTTCTCAATTTTACTCAACTCGAATCTTGCGGTAAGTGCACGTTCTGCCGAATCGGGACAAAACGGATGCTTGAGATTCTTGAAAGAATTACAGATGGTACCGGCAAAGAAAAAGATCTCGCATTATTAGAGGAACTTGCTGTAAAAATTAAAATGGCTAGTTTGTGCGGCTTAGGACAAACCGCTCCTAATCCAGTATTAACAACATTGAAATATTTTAGGGAAGAATACGAAGCTCATATAATTGATAAAAAATGTCCTGCTCACAATTGTCCCTCGTTAATTTCTTATCACATTATTCCTGAATATTGTAAGGGCTGTGGTGTTTGTATTAAAGCATGTCCAACCGGTGCTATTTCAGGAAACAAAAAAGAAGTTCATGTAATAAATGCTGGTTTGTGTATTAAATGCGGCAAGTGTTTTGAGGCTTGTAAACTTGATGCAATAATCAAAGAATAATTTTCGAGGATCTTATCATGGAACAAATAATTGTAATCATAAACGGCAAAGAAATTACTACATCACCTGATAAAACAATTCTTGAAGTGATTCATGAAAACAATATTGATGAAATTCCAACTCTCTGTCATGATAACCGTTTAGAGCACTTTACTTCCTGTTTTCTATGTGTGGTAGAAATTGAAGGGATGAATAAACTAGTTCCATCCTGCTCAACATTTATTCAAAACGGGATGAAAATTTGGACGCGTAATAAAACTGTGGTTGAATCAAGAAAAATGGCTTTGGAATTATTAATGTCAAACCATTATGCTGATTGCATAGGCCCGTGTAAAAATAGCTGTCCCGCCGGAGTTGATGCACAAACGTATATAGCACTTGTCTCAATGGGTAAATATGAAGAAGCACTAAAACTTGTAAAAGAAAACAACCCGCTTCCGCTCTCTATAGGTCGTGTTTGTGTACGCGATTGTGAAACGGCTTGCAGAAGAAATATTATTGATGAACCCGTTGCAGTCAATGCGCTTAAAAGATTTATTGCAGATGAAGACTCTGTTCATAAATGGAAACCGGTATTAAAAGAGAGAAAAAATAAAAAAGTAGCGGTAATTGGCGGTGGTCCATCGGGATTAGCATGTGCATATTATTTAACAATAGAAGGATATTCAGTTACAATCTTTGAAAAACTTCCGAAGCTTGGCGGAATGCTTAGATATGGAATACCGGAATACCGTCTTCCGAAGAAAATTCTTGATTCTGAAATAAATTGGATTCTCGATCTGGGTGTTGAAGTAAAAACAAACTTAGAATTAGGAATCGACTTTAGTATAAAGGATCTATTAAGAAGCGGTTATCATTCAGTATTCCTTGGTGTTGGTGCCCATAAAGCAAGCAAACTTGGGCTTGATGGTGAAGATAAAATTTACGGAATCTTTAGAGGAATTGATTTCTTAAGAGAAATAATTTTGAGTTACATTCCTCAATTGCACGGAAGAGTAATTGTAGTAGGTGGAGGAAACACAGCAATAGATGCAGCACGAACTGCTTTAAGATGCGGTGCTGAAGAAGTTAAAATTGTTTATAGAAGAAGCATTAATGAAATGCCGGCTAATAAAGAGGAAATAGCAGCTGCTCAGAAAGAAGGAATAGAAATTCTATTTCTTACTAATCCCAAATCAATAATTGCAGAGAAAAACAAATTGAATGGAATTGAATGTTTGAAAATGGAACTTGTTGAAGGTTTACCGGGGGAACGCCCGAAACCGCTTCCTAAACCCGGTTCAGAATTTATTATCGACTGCGACTTCCTTATCGGCGCAATAGGTCAATCGGTTGATACCGGATTCGTTAAATTTGATAATGACTGCTCGCTTGAAAAATGGGGAACAGTTCATGTCGATAACGATACAATGGAAACTTCTATACCCGGTGTATTTGCCGGCGGTGATGTTGTAACAGGTCCATTAACTGCTATTATGTCGATTGCTCAGGGCAGGAAAGCAGCTAAATCAATTATCGGTTTTCTGGAAAACGGACATGTAAATAAATCTGCCAATAAATTCTACAGTCTTAAAAATAAATTAACAAACATAACTGAACGGGAATTTGAGCACGAAAATAAATTAGCACGCGAAGAAATGAATGAATTATCTGTATTGGATCGTACGCATAATTTTCAGGAAGTTGAACTGGGATTTTCAGAAATTCAATGCCAGTTAGAAGCACAAAGGTGTCTTGAGTGCGGTTGTTCCGAGTATTCTGACTGCCAGCTTAGAAAATACTGCGATGAATATAATATTGACATTTCTGAATTAACCGGTGAAACAAAAAAATACATGATTGACGGAAGGCATCCTTTCATTTTGCTGGATCCTAATAAGTGCATCAATTGCGGAAGATGTGTTAGAACCTGCTCAGAGGTTCTTAAGGTTTCTGCGCTTGGATTTGTTTACAGAGGGTTCAAATCCATTATAAAACCTGCAATGGAAAAAGCCCTTGCAGAAACCAATTGCATTGGCTGCGGCAATTGTATTGATGCTTGTCCTACAGGTGCTATAAGTGAAAAATATCAATTCAAAGTTCTTGGAACATTACCAAAAGAGAATAGAGAAACTATTTGTAATTTCTGTTCAATTGGCTGCAAGATCAACTTTAAGAAAATTAACGACGAAATTTTTTATGTGGCAAATAGAACAGAATCTATAAAAAATTCGCATAATAAAGGATTCCTCTGCAGTAAGGGCAGATTTGGTTATAGATTCCTTATAGAAAAAAATAGAATTCTTAATCCTTCGATCAGAAAGCACGGATTAATATATAATGTAAAAATTGACGAAGCATTGCATTATGCAGCAAGCAAGCTGAAATCTATTATGAACGAGTATGGAAATGACTCGGTTGCTCTATTAGCTTCTCCAAAGCTTTCTAACGAAGAATTATACCTTCTCCAAAAATTTACGCGTGCCGGTTTGAATAACAACAATATTTCCAGTTTCTCTAACTTACTGTACGGAATAGAGCAAAACAGTCTTGATGATATTGTCGGCTTTACATCATCTACCGTATCAATGGATGAAATTGAACATGCAGATATAATTGTTGTAATTAATTCCAATCTATCGGATGAAAATCTGGTTATGGAGCTTAAGATTAAAGCCGCGCAGAAAAAAGGTGCAAAACTTATTCTAATTAATTCATCTGAAATTAGTCTAACCAAATATGCAGATTTGTGGGTCGATACAAAAAAGGGAACTAATACAATCCTTATTAATAATCTGATAAAACATTGCCTTACCAATAATCAAATTGACCGCGAATTTTTAAGCAGACATCAGACAGATTTACGAAGATATGTTGATGATTTGAAAGAAATTAATAAAGAAGATATTTCAAGATATTGTGAACTGGACATGGCGAAGTATAATGCATTTATAGATAAGCTTCAGAACATTAATTCCAATATAATATTCATCTCTAATTTGGATTCTACTTCGGACAAATCAATAAACGACATAAAAGCAATAGGTAATTTTTTACATCTAACCGGTAGAATTGGTAAACCAAATAATGGAATTATACTGTTGCGCGAATTCAATAATTCAGTCGGCTTAATAGAAATGGGCGTTCATCCGGATTATTTGCCCGGCTATGTTAAGCTAAATGAAAGATACGATATTAAACGTATTGGTGAACACTGGAAGACAAATCTAACCGAAATTTTTAGTAAAACTGACCTGGCAAGAAAATTAAGAAGGGGCGAAATAAAAGCGCTGCTCATTTTTGGTGAAGACCCGTTGATGAACAAGAATAGTAAAAAATATTTTAATGGCG
>DYHC01000138.1:4555-5746 GCA_020724325.1 Melioribacter roseus | reverse complement strand
TGAATCCCAAATCAGCATTAAGATTAGAATAAGTCGTAACCTCATTAGGATAAGGTTTGGAAAGGTTGTAGCTATAACTAAGATTCAGATTCCATGGAATAGATAAATCGGGAGTTCCATTATCATCATAGACAGAGATATAATCTTTCTTTTGAAAAGCGTCGTATTCAGTTTCAGTTTTAGTTTTAGTTGACCTTTTTTCATCTGCCTTACCGATAAGGTTTGTAGAAATAGATAAACTAAAACCGGAGAGTCTAAAGAGTCCTTTCCCGGAAGAAGCCAAAAATCTGTTCACTCTTCTATTCCCTTCGTAATCATAAAAAGTAAAAGTGGAGGAGCCGGAGAAATTAAGATTCTGTCCAACTTGTGTTCTATAATTTATATTAAGGTCGGATAATTTTATGCTGTCCGCAGCAAAGTTATAGCCAACGCTTGCGTTCAGATTGAGAAGCTGAATTTTATTATCATCGGCATTTTTAGTAGTATCGTTCGGGTTTTTAAAAGTTTTTATTTCGAATACATTGCCGAGCGAGAAGTTAAGACTCTGATTTTCGCCGGGGACAGCACCGCCGAAAATTTCATTCTGATATTTATCGTAATAAACAACCTGTCCGTTTACTTTAGTGTAAGAATCGAAATATCTCCACCTGTGATTAGCAAAATCTGGTTTATAAGTATATGATATTGCCGGTAAAACTTGATGACGGAAAGCTTCAATGCCCAGAATATTCGGCTGCATAATTCCATATAATTTGGTTGAAGCAGAAACGCTCATATCAAAAGTTCTAACGGAATATAAACCACGCTCGTCGGTAGTAATTATGGAATCCCTCTTTGTAACTTTTCCGGTTGCCGGATCGGTGTAATCATAAGGTTTGTTTTCGATTTTAGTTCTTTTATTATACCAACGCTCCTGGTAATTAACACTTGGTGAAACATTAAAGTAACCGATTTTTGGTGACGCACTAAAAGCGAGGTTATGCTGAATTCCTCCGCGGATTTTCAAACTGCCTTCTGTCTTTCTGCGCTCATTCCTGAAATGTCCGGAATATGTGTATGCAATCATCTCGTACCATTTTTGATCTATAATTGATTCTGCACTTTCTCTTTTGAATGGATAAGTGATACTCTTAGAGAAGTAAACGTTGGGAAGAGCTTCGTAAATATTTCCGGAAGAAAGATTTTGTGTTC
>DYHC01000138.1:2217-4545 GCA_020724325.1 Melioribacter roseus | reverse complement strand
TGATATACTGTTGCCGGATTCATCCCATCTTTTACTATAGTTTGCGCTTGAAATAACATCTTGCATTAAAAGGTCGTTATAGCTAATTGAATTATTGCGGAAGAAATTAGTTGATTGAAACTGGAGATTAACATCCAGCCGAGAAGTGGGGTTTATCTGCTGATTATGAAATAGGGATAAATTCCAGGAGGTCTCTTCCGATCTGTTAGGGTCACCTTCTTCGCCAAGAATAATTCTAGAATAACCGGCATTCAGAGTACCGGAGAAATCATAACGTTTAGCATAACGTAATCTGCTTCGCAAGCCGTAACCGCCTTTGGTAAAGTAATCGCCGGTTAATGCCAAATCAAAATAATCGCTTAGAGCAAAGAAGTAACCGAAGTTTCTAAAATACTGTCCTCGTCTAAATTCTTGTCCGTATGTAGGAATAATTATTCCTGATCTTCTTCCAGATTCGTTTGGTATAACGGCAAACGGAAGAGGTATAGGAAACGGAACACCGCCAAGATGCATAAAGATCCATTTGGCAATTACTCTATTACGCTGTATAACTTTCATTTCACTTGCACTGAAGTATGTATGTGGAGTATCTTCTTCGCAAGTAGTAAACATACCGCTCTCTATAAAATAAACATCTTTATCAATCTTCTTAACTTTATCGCCTTCGTAGCGTGAAGCAGCCTCTCTATTTTTAGCAAGAGAGATAAAACCTTGTTGAGTTTTGAAATTATACTTTATACGCGAACCTTCGTAAATATCGTTCCCTTCTGCAAGAACAGGTGTCTGTTTAATCTTAACTTTTGCAGTATCGGAAGTATCTTCTATTCCAAAAGCTTCCAATTCATTTATATCATAATCTACAAATATTTTTCCGCTCTTCAGATCTGTCAGTTTATATTTTAGTTCTCCCTTGTTATAAAGAAACATTTTTCTATTCCTAACATCATAAATCAAACTATCCTGAGAAGCAGCCGAAACAACTGCATCTACATCGGTTCTCCTTTTTGTTCTGGACGAATCGGCGGTTGAATTTGCAATTTTGAGTGAGTCCGGAAATAATTTTACAGAAGCTGTATCTTTCTGTTGAGCAAGTATAAAACTTGGAAGCAGTAAAACTATGTAAATGGATTTAATCATACCCGCTCTCTAAAAACCGTTAGATTAAGACTTATAAAAGACGAGTGCAGAAGCGCCTTTTATGCCGGCTTCATTTTTAAGTTTTGCAGGAATTACTACAATTCTATTTCTAAATGGTTTCATCACGCGTGATTTTAATGTTTCTTCAACGGACTTAAAAAGTAATTCGCCAAATCCAGCAACTCCGCCGCCTATTATTATACTTGTTATATCAAGAATATTAACTGCATTAGTCAAACAGTAACCTAATCGTTTGCCGGAGTCAATAATTACCGAGCGGGCGAACTGATCTCCCTTTTCAGATGCTTCATGAATTATACTCGGATTAAGGTTATCCAGGTTATTTTTACAAAGTTTGGTCAGAGTTGATTTCTTATTAGCAAGTAATTCGGTTTTTACTCTTTCGATCAAATAATTATTACCAATATATGCTTCAACACATCCGAACGATCCGCATTTACAGGGTACTCCGTCTGCATCAATAGTAACATGTCCTAATTCGCCGGCACCGCCTACTTCGCCTCTATAAATTTTTTTATTAATAATAATTCCTCCGCCTACACCGGTGCCAAGCGTAATCATAATAAAATTTGTGAACTTCTTACCGGCGCCATAAATCAATTCTCCTATTGCAGCGGCATTCGCATCATTTTCTACAAACACATCTGTCTTAAATTCCTTCTTAATCACATTCCCTAAATGAATTTTTCCCCATCCCGGAAAATTTGGAGGGTCTTCCACTGTCCCTTTTTTAGTTCTTATTGTGCCTGGAGAACCAATTCCAATTCCTAAAATTTTATGGTCATCCTTTTTTCTTAATTGTTTTATTCCTTTGATTATCTGACTGATAACTGTATTAGGTCCTTCATGTGCCAGACTAATGACAGAAGTTTTATCAATGATATTACCTTTTTCATCAACCAAACCAATTTTAATTGATGTTCCGCCCAAATCGACGCCAACAGCATATTTCCTTTTAGGCATTTATTCCTCAGTTAAATGTTTTATCAACTATTGTAATTTCTGCCGGATAATTTATTCTTCCTATAGGAGAACCGATAGTTGGTTTAACTAATAATTTTAAATTAGAAGTTGAGCCGCCAATTCCACCCAGCCTTAAAAGAAGGGACAAAATATCATCCAGTTTTTTTTCTTCGAAGCTTTTTGCAATATCAAATTCTATGTTAAGAG
>DYHC01000138.1:0-2207 GCA_020724325.1 Melioribacter roseus | reverse complement strand
GTTTCTCCTTTGCCGGGAACAAAAACCGGTTTTTCAATATCTCCTACAATTATTTCTTTTTCGTTTAAGAATAATTTGTATGGAAACGATTCCAGATATAAATCCGTTTGAGGATAACCTCCTTTTCCGTCATTAGGATTTTTTGCTTCTATGTTAATTGAAAATGTAAACGGTAAATTCCTTTTTAATAATCCGGAAGAAAATTTGAGCAGTTCGATTGATGAGAAATCTTTAATTGATTTTTTTGTATCGATACTAATTCCAAGAAGTCTGAAATTTTCTGCGGAGTGAATCCTGTATTTGAGTCGCGATACATTTTCATAAGTCCTAAATACACTGCATCCGTATAGAAAAAGAACGAATAAAAGGAGACTAATTAATTTTGGCACGAGCAATCGAATCCTCAATTTTTTTGATTATCATTTCGGCAACCTTAAGGGCTTTCAATCCGTCCGCACCCGATACAGCCGGCTTAGTTTTATTCTGAATAGAATTAACAAATAATTGGAGCTCGTGCTGAAGCGCATTAATCTCTTTTTGCTCGGGCTGCTCATAAACAACTACTTTTTTCCTTTCGTCAACACCAATTTCACCAAATGAGATAAACGGGTTATCTGGTATTTCACCGGGCGATACAAGTCGGTAGACTTCAGAAACGCCGGTAATAAAATCCAATGTAATATATGTATCGCGCTGGAACATACGCATCTTACGCATTTTCTTCTGCGATATTCTGCTTGCCGTAACATTTGCAACCGCACCGTTTTCAAATTCTAAGCGGGCATTTGCAATATCAATTGTATCGGATACTACTGCAACACCGCTTGCAGAAAGAGAAGCTACTTCACTTTTCACTAGACTTAAGATAATATCAATGTCATGAATCATAAGATCGAGAACTACAGCAACATCTGTACCGCGCGGGTTGAATTGCGATAACCTGTCGGTCTGAATAAATAACGGATTGAGAGAATATTTTTCCAGTGAAATGAGTGCCGGGTTAAACCGTTCTATGTGACCAACCTGAAAATTTAATTTCTTTTCATCTGCAATTTTAATCAGCTCTTCGCCTTCTAAAATTGTTGATGTAATCGGTTTTTCTACAAATACATGCTTGGAAAGATCAAATGCCTTCTTTACTAATTCGTAATGTGCGCTAGTAGTAGATACAATTGATACGGCATCCGTGCTTTGGATTAATTGATCTACATTGGTAAAGTAACTAACCTGAAATTCTTCGGCAACCGATTTAGCTTTTTCGTGGTCCTTATCGTAAATGCCAATCAATTCGCATCCATCAACCTGTTTGAACAATTTGGTGTGAAGTCTTCCAAGGTGTCCGGTTCCTATTACTCCAACTTTTAATTTCTCCATAATTCTCCAGATTTAATTTTTCTATAACCAATAATTTTATCGTAGCCGCCTTTTTCTATTGACTCGTAAAACAGGAAAACATGATACTCGGTAGAAGTATCCCAGTAATTACCTTCAAGAATTTGCCAATCAATATTTTGGATCGATCCTTTTTTATAATCTGCAACAACGTACTGATAGTCGTATAAACCGCGCTTCAGCTCAATTCTCAAATTCAACAAACCTTTATCGTCATACATTTCATACTGAGGCAGAACCTGCCAGTTGTTAAAACTGCCGACAAGGAAAACAGGTTGAGTAATATTATCTGGCGGACGAATTCTGAAATTCACATTAAGATATTCAGAATACTCATTACGGAAATCGGTAATAAAAGAAGCCCCGTTTAGATCCCGCCTTAGTTTCCTGAAAAAGTTTGATGTTTCTACTCCTTCGTATTGCGCATTAACCTCTGGTGTATTAAAACGATTATAATCGCGCAGATCAGTTTGTCTGTATTCATTTCCCGGTTTTAAATCCCTTGCAACAAAAGTAAATCTGTTAGAGCCGTTCCACTCATAGAAACGTGATTCATCATGCTGCATTCTGTCAATCACAATTGGATAATCCATCTTCCTGTTCTCAATTATTTCAACATATTTAACGTTAGAAGAAAATAAACTATCCGGCAGAACAAATGTGCTCTGAATAGAATAAGTATAATTTAGATTAGCCAGTTCCGAATGGTAATTTTGCGCACGCTCTCTTCTTATATTAACACTAATTCTAACTTCGGGATTGATAACGTAGAATTTTCCTTCGCCATATATTTGAGAAGGGTTTTGTGAATCGAC
>DYHC01000137.1:3624-5808 GCA_020724325.1 Melioribacter roseus | reverse complement strand
CCGGAATTTTTTTGAACTCTTCCAAGATAAGCTTGATATAGAAAAGTATTTTCATTTCCACCTAATATTAAAGGTACTTGATGGGCATTAGTTTCAACCTGTTTACAAGCCATCGATCTGAAAACCTGCATATTATCTGATGTTAATCCGGCTTTAATTCTCCAATCGCTCGATGGATTCCCCCAGAAATTTACCCACAGGTCGTAAACACCATTTTTAGGAAAAGTAATTTTTGTTTTAAGAGCCGGTGCATTTTCGCCGCCGGTTTCAGATGAAGTAAAAACAGAGCCGCCGTTTCCATATTCCGTTCGTTGATGCCAGCGGTTATCATTTTGTCCGTTTCCATTATCGGGACCTGTAACAGCAAGCTGCGATCCATCTGCAAAACTAGTATTAAGATTCGATGCATCTATGTAATTCATCTTCGATAACGTTTCATTCTTATTTTCAATAACTCCTACTACCGCAGCATCAAAACTCTGTGCTGTAATGTAAGTCCCGCGGCACCAGAGTAGTAATAAATTATTATCATCCCAGGCAGGAATAATAGGACGAATATTATCTCTTGTAGAGTTTTGAGTTACAGGTGTCCACGTCCATGTAGCACCATTATCCGAAGTAACTCCTTTAAATATTTCTCTTACACCTAAACTTGTAATATTATCCCGCGGGTCAAATGGAGTAGAGATATAAAGAGTATTAGGATCATTCGGACATAAAGCACCTAAGCCGACATAATCCGCTTCCGAAGAATAAAACTTGTATCCGGCTCTTGCTAATAAAGAATAAGACCAGCTCTGTCCGTTAAACCGGCAATAAATAAAGTCGTGGTCCGGATTAATACTGCTATCCGGGTAACCGGGGCTGTGGTATTGATTTGCGCGTGCAGTAATAATAGCTGCAATTGTTCCGTCATCGTATCTAACAAGATCCGACTGCCAGCATCTATACAAAGTTCTACTGCCAATTGTTGTTCCGTTGCTAAATACTTTAGTAAAATGCCAGTAAGCGGGAATAAAAGATTCATCATAAATATTATCGTCTATTAGAGTGCCGTCTGATTTGTACACTTTTCCATTTTTTATATAACCATGATAGATACTTGTCAAGGTATCGCGCGGGTGTTGTTCTGTAAATATAAAATCGATTCTATCAATTCCATTACTCCAGTACTTGTAGTATCCTTTATTATATGAATTGCTTGAATTTGTTGTTAACTGTCCGCCAAACGTCCATGTATCGCCCATATTTTCTGAAATAATAAAATTTGGACTGCGTTTATTTGCACGTGAAAAATTATACATTCTTCCTTCTGACGAAAGGTAATAAATGTTGTTATATGCTATAGTGTAATCTGTTCCGCCGGGCTTTTTAGTCCAGTCATATGCTTGCTCAGATGACCATGAATTACCGTCAAATATTCTATATCGATTTTTATATTTATCGTAATGGTCCGAGTACATTGCAATATACTTGCCATCAGGGCGAACTAAAAAAGCCGGGGCATTATGATCATCGCTGCTAAGTTTTCCCAAATAAAACCTAATTGATCTTCTAGATTTAATATCGAAAATTACTGCTTCATTCAATCCTGTTCTGTTCGAACCTCCAAATCCGGTTTGACATGCTGAACTTCCGACAATTATTTTTTCTTTTGCAATATCGACAACAGCTCTCTCATCCTGAAACCAGCACCATAATCCATTATCATTAAATTGAATTAAGTTACCGAAGACAACATCTTTAGAAGATTGTGCCATAATCTGAATATTAATAAGCAGCAAAATCATAGTAAGACAGCACTGACTATTAGTAAGATGATTCATAAGTATCCGTTTTACTGAACATGATAAAGTTGAATCAATTAATTTTCTTCAGCGTCATTTCATTGGAAAATTGCTTCAGCTTCAATTCTGTAACATTTCCTTTGTCGTCAATTAAAAATTTGCCGTAACTATATTCACCTTTTACATAAAATTCCGTTTCGGAAGTTGGATAGAGTTTTATCTTAACATTGTAGGGTGGCAGAGCATATAAGCAATTATCTTCCAGAATAATTCTTGCTGTAACTCCAGGTTGAATTTCATAAACACCGGTATATTTTTTTAGAATATCCGGACTAACAATTACAATTGGGCGTTCATAAACAAACTGGATTCCCCTTGTAAATCCCTCTGCTTTATT
>DYHC01000137.1:0-3614 GCA_020724325.1 Melioribacter roseus | reverse complement strand
CCATCAATTATCTTATGGGCAAATCTAAACCCTTTATAATTTCGCGATTCCAGAACGTTGATCATTTTATTAAATAAAGTAACATCTTCGTAGCTCCCCATCGCCATATAGAGGCTTGCATTTAGATCAGTCTGCTTTTTAGAATATTCGCTTTCCAGTTTAAACAAAAGTTCATTATCCCAATGCAAAGACGGACTAGTCAATAAATATTTATTAAACAGATCTGTTTCAGTAAGCATCGCATATAAAGTAAAAAGTCCGCCAAAAGAACTTCCAACTAAACCTCTATCTGATGTAACACGAAAATTCGATTCAATAAACGGTATCAATTCGTTTCTAAAAAATTTTAGGAAGTCGGAAGCTCTTCCCGTTTCACCAAAACGAGGTTGAATAGTTGGAGTAAAATCTCTTGTTCTTAACTTATTAACATTAACATCCTTACCTGCCCAGGTAACGCCAACAATTACAATTTCTGGCAGGAAACCGTCGTAGTATTGCGAACCATAGATTGAATTAACAAGTGCAAAATCCCATTGAGAATCAATTACATAGAGCACAGGAAATTTTCTGCTCTCATCGTCATAATATCTTGGCAGATGGATATGCAGTTCATACTCCTGATTCATTACGCTGGAAAATATTTTCTGAACCTGTGTCCCTTTTATTTCGACATTAGCCGGCTCTGGAATTATTGCATTTTTATTTGTCTGTGCAATAATTAATAACGGAAATAAAGCAGCACAAAATGTTAATACGAGCTTTTTCATTTTTCCCCCTTATTTTTTAGGAATTCTTAACTGCGTTAATAAATGCATTTATGTTCTCTGTCTTAACACCGGGAGGCATTCCTCCGCCGCAAGACATTATAATTTTATTTCTATTTTCCAATGTTCTGACTAATTCTGTAGTTGTTTTGGTTACATCGTTTAAGGAACCGGAAGCAAGAACATCGCGCGGTGGAATATTGCCTAACAGAGTAATTTTATTTTGTGTAAGATCTTTTAATTCATTTAGTGTTATATCGAAGCCCATGTTAAACAAATTAACACCCATATCCGGCAGATAAGGAGCCGATATTTTACATGGAGCATCGTTGTGCAGAAATTTTATTGAAACATCTGTATCGAATAATTCTTTGAAATAAGGAAGACCGAATGTTTTGAATTCCTCTTCACCAATAAAACCGATTATGTCATCAAGCAGAAAAATTCCGTCGATTGAAGGAAAGGTTTCCCTTTGAAGTTCAATCCAATTTTTCAGAAAGCCGGTAATTTTTCTAACAAGTTTATCAGCCCTCTCAGGTTCAGAAATCATTGCCATTAAAAATTCTGTTGTACCCATAAGATAGTTTGCGATATTAAGAGGACCGCGTGCAACCGCAAAACGAATTTTATGTCCGGCTTCTTCAATTTTGGGCTGCGCAATTTTCAAACGATTAATAATAAACGGCAGCAGCCCGTCTGTCCGCGGGTCAGGATCAATCAGGTTGTCTATTTCATCGGTTGATTTAATTACCGGATGAGCATGAGGGAATTCATATGCCGGAAAAGTGGACCTTGCGCCAAATGCAGACGGCTCGGTGCACATCCCAAATTCTGACCAGAATCCCGGGAGGAACATTACATCTGGAAATTGATTAATCGCTTTTAAGTTTGAATCGAGCCATAACTGATCATTTGAGCAGCCAGGGACTATCAATAATAAAGCCGATCGGAAGCGGACTGATGCTATTGCCGTTAATTACACTTTTTAATAAATCCCATTGCTTATCAGTCATCTTTCCTCCGTTGGTTTTTTATTTAATTTCTATTCCTTTCATAAAATTGAAAGCATACATTGAATTTTTATTTACTCTTATACACATCGTCATTTCCGTAATATTCAAACCAATCAAAATAAGCTTTATTGGTACTCTGTTTGCCGAGTGAAGTTGCATACATAGCAAAAACACAACCGGTAAAATCACGCGGTATCTGAACTCTTAAAAAAGGTGCATCCAATTTCTCTATAAATTTCCAATCTTCTTTTTCAAGTGAATAATAGAAAGAATAATGATCTCCGTTTGTTTCTATTTTAAGATTAACACTTCCATTCATTGTCAGTTTTGTATAATCAATTTGTTTTATCAATTCCATTTCGTTATCAGAAACCGGTTTATCAAGTGAACGGAATAATTGAATAACCGGCTTCCCGTTTTCTACCGATTTGCACAAATAATAGAAACATGTTTCGTTAAGAAAAACTATTAACCCGGCTTTTTCATTTTCTGATAATGGATTAAACAAAACCGAAGTGCTTGCATAACCTTTATTATGCTGCTGGCGACGTGCAATAAAACTCGGGTTTAATTTCCCGGAACAAGTCTCGGGACGAAGGTTAATAGCGAGATAACCTTTTTTACTATTCAAGTTATACCACATTTCATGCGGTGTTCTTAAAAAGATCCAGCTTGGGTGAAGTTGTTCCTTATCAAATTCATCTCTAAGTGTAAAATTACCCGAATATGGAATATCAACTTTTCCTGATGTTTGTTTTATAGGCAATGGATAATAATATTGAACTTCTTCATAGTCTGGGTTAATAACCGGCCAGCCGTCAATCCATTTAATTGGAGCAAGAAATGTTTCTCTTCCGGTATAATAATTTCCATTATGCGGTCTGCATGCTAAAAAGACCGCCCACCAGCTGCCTTCGTCAGTCCGAACAAAATCTGCATGACCAGTACAAGTAACAGGAAATTTACGATTAGGGTCTAAATGCTTTTGAGTAAGAATAGGATTTTTTTCATACGGAATATAAGGACCATCTACTTTATCACTTTTGAAAATAACCTGAGAATGGTCTTCTGCAGTTCCGCCTTCGGCAGCATTAAGAAAGTATGTGCCGTTAATTTTATAAATGTGCGGACCTTCAATCCACACAGGTTTTTTGCTAATATCCACTCCGCCGTCAACAAGTATAATTGGTTCACTAATAACTTTCAAATTGATGATATCGAACTCAACCATTCTAACAGTCCGATGTCCGTCATATAACGGTTTGTTATTTGGCGCATCGCTGTTATAAGTTATGTATGCTCTGCCGTTATCATCAAAAAATAATGAAGGGTCAATTCCATTAATTTCTGGAAGCCAGACAGGATTTGTCCAAGGACCTTCGGGTTTATCGGCACTTACAATAAAATTACCGCCGCCGTCAACAATTGTAGATGTTACATAAAACTTTCCTTTATTATATTCTATAGCAGGTGCAAAGACAGCGCGCGAAACACCAAAGCCGTCCAAATTTAATTGTTCGGGGCGGTCAAGAACATGACCGATTAATTTCCAGTTAACCAAATCCTTGCTATGAAAAACCGGGATGCCGGGGAAATAAGCGAATGTAGAATTAACGATGTAATAATCGCCGCCAACTTTACAAATACTTGGATCGGGGTAGAATCCGGCAAGTATCGGGTTAACAAACTTTTCTTGTGAATGAGTTGTTGATAACGCAGTCAATAATAATATAAATAAAAAAATTTTTCTCATTTGAAAGCTCCTTATTAGATTTCAATTAAGGCATCTCTAAAAACCTCAAATGCAATCTGCGGAAATCAGTTTTATCCGCCATAG
>DYHC01000136.1:3280-5906 GCA_020724325.1 Melioribacter roseus | reverse complement strand
TCTTCAGCACACCATCGTACAGATTAATTATTTTCAATAGACCTCTAAATAATCTTGCTCTTGCTCATAATCCTGCTCTTAATCTTGCTCATAGGGTTACTCAGCTTGCTTTGATAAAACAATTATTACTTTCGTAAGGGAAAAAGTTTGAGTATATTAACGAGCGTTCATTAGGAAGTTTATAATGAAGTACCCAAATACCAAGAAATTGATTACAGAAAAAGCGCTCGACTATTTTTCTAACCATGGTTACGCCGGAGCTTCAATTAGACAAATAGCACGTGCCGTTGGAATACGCGAAAGCGCAATCTATAATCACTTCAAATCGAAAGAGGATATTTTTCTTGCTATACTCTCTGAATATAAATCCAGGTCTCTAACTAAAAAAATTCTTAATGACGAGCTTTTGGACGAACTAGATAATCCGGGAAAATTTCTACAGGATTTTGCTGGAAGATTAGTAAACTACTGGAATACACCTAATGAAAGAAAATTTATACGCCTTTTGCTTATGGAACAGTTTACTAAAGTCGGTTCGCTCGAACTTTCAGTTTCTGAATATGTGAATGAATTAAGAGGAATATGCAGATTGATTTTTTCTGAGATGATTAAAAACAACATAGCAAAGAAATATGATCCCGATATTTTAGCCGAACAATTTACTGCTCTTCTTTTTCTTATTAGAACCGAACATTTATCAAGAGAAGAGAAGAATGATATTAATATAGTTCTTGAAATTATAAAAAAGCATGTAAGTTTTTTCTGGAACTCAATAAAAGTTTAGTATGCAAATAATTCCTATTACTGAATAGACCTAACAATATCATAAATAACGGATACATAATGATAAGATTCGAACCGTCAAAAAACGATATTCTGGAAACGTACGAAAGAATTAAAAATCTAATTCACCGTACACCGCTTTTAACTTCTGAATCACTTAATCAAATGTTTGGCTGCATGCTTTATTTTAAGTGCGAAAATTTTCAGAAAGCCGGGGCATTTAAGTTCAGAGGAGCGAGCAACGCCGTTTTATCCCTTAATAAAAACGACCTCATAAAAGGAGTTATTACTCATTCCTCCGGCAACCACGCTGCTGCGTTATCATTAGCAGCACGAATGAAAAATGTTCCCGCATACATTGTGATGCCCAATACTGCACCGGAAATTAAAAAGAAAGCCGTTGCAGCTTACGGTGCAAAAATTACATTCAGCGAACCGACTGTTAAATCGCGCGAGGAAACAGCAAAAAAAATTGCAGACCAAACCGGCGCTACATTTATTCATCCTTACGATAATTATACTATAATTGCCGGACAATCAACATGTGCAAAAGAAATATTTGAAGAAGTTGACGACCTGGATTACTTAATTTCTCCGGTCGGTGGTGCAGGACTTGTATCCGGTTCTTGTCTTTCTGCTTATCATTTTTCAAACAGAACAAAAGTAATTGGCGCAGAACCGAAAGGAGCCGATGATGCTTTCCGCTCATTAAGAGATAAAACTATTTATCCGTCAATAAATCCAAATACTATTTGCGATGGTTTGCTTACTCAGTTATGCGATAAGACTTATTTAATTCTCACAAAATATCTTTACGAAATAATTACAATTGAAGACCACGTTACTATTAACGCAATGAAAATTATCTGGCAACGAATGAAGATCATTGTTGAACCATCGAGCGCTATTACACTTGGCGTTGTAATGAATAATCCGGATAAGTTCAGAAATAAAAAAGTCGGGTTAATTTTATCAGGCGGAAATGCCGATCTCGATAAACTTCCATGGCAAAAAAAATTTTGAATCAGTACTAACGTACAGGTTAGTGATGAAAAAAATCATATTGTTTATTCTGATTGCATCTGTCTCTATAGAGGCACAAAATTATTTATCAAACCTTAATGCAACAAAGAAAGATCCAATTTATACCGCATACGCTTCTTCGCTCGAAAGAACAAATTATAAATTAGATCAGGGCTATTCATTAAGCTGGTTCGATCCTGAAAAAGGTATTGGTTTTGAATCTAAAGATGGCGGGAACATTTATTATGCTTTCAAATCCGGCAGGACTGTTCGCTATTTATTAAAAGAACTTTATAAAGAACCTGTAATTACAACCTCGTATTCTGACCTTGTAAAATTCTATTTCTATCCTTTCAAAGATATTCGTGTGGATGCAGCATTCGTGGTATATAGTTCCCAATTCACTCTTCACATGCTGGCAATTACCAATGAAAGCAGCAGTGTTGTTGATCTTGCTGTCTACCCGCACTTTGAATTGAATCGAATAAATAAATTGGAATACGATTTATCCAGCAACACTTTTAATTTCTTTCATTCGAAAGCAAGAGATAACTGGATGAAGGAGCATTCTATTCCTTACACAGAAAATATTAAAAGCATATTTGCAGTTTCGGAAAAGCCGGCTTCTTACGGTGCATACGAGTTTTTACAGAACAAATCTGCCGATACTTTACAAGTTCTGCAAAAATCATTTTCTTTTTTATCTCTAAATAATTCGATAAATAAAAACATAGTTTCCTCTGTTGCATTTCAGAATTCATTTGTGTTGAAGCCGAATGAGAAAAAGGAGATAAGAATTGTTAGAGGATTAGAAAAAGCG
>DYHC01000136.1:2149-3270 GCA_020724325.1 Melioribacter roseus | reverse complement strand
TGTAATCAGCGATCAGCTGATGGAGATGGACCCGGAACTGCTTGTAAAAGAAAATGAAAAAATTTATTCGCGAATTCCACGTCCTGAATTTGAAGATACAGAAAAAGAGATGCTCTACTGGAATGCATTTTCTTTAATACGTCAATGTATGATGAAGCCGGAAGGTGAATGTAATTATAACTATTATGTATTTTCGCGCGAACCGAAATGGGGCTGGGGTTATGGCGGACAGGTATTTCACGAAAGCATAGTTATGCTCGCGTATGTTTTTATGGACCCGGAAAGCGCAATGAACTCGCAGCGTGTTTATATGGAAAGGCAGCACCTTAACGGTTATATTAATTACAGAACCGGTCCTTACTTAAATGAACAGATAATTCATAATGGAGAATATACAAGTTCTGCCCCGTGGTTCAATTATATTAATTACGAAATCTATAAAGTTACCGGTAATAAAAAATTCTTAAAGGAAGCTTACGAAAGCGGAAAGAAATTTTATAACTGGTTTGTTGCAAGAAGGGATTCAAATAATAACGGATTAGCCAGCTGGGGCGGACACGCCGAACTTGAAAGTGTACGCGATGCAAGAGTTGCAGTATGGGATAAAGTTGGATGGGCGTCAGGCTTTGAAGGACCCGATGTAAATTCTATGCTTGTTATGGAAGAAAAATCCCTCGCCGCAATGGCTTCTATACTTGGGTTCAAAGAGGAAAGCAATCAGTGGTATAATAAAAGTCTGCTTAGAAGCGCTTTGATTAATAGATTCCTCTGGGATGATTCCACAAATTTCTATTATAACGTTAATAAAAATGATCAGTCGTTTACTTTCAAAAACAATAATGATCTTAAGATTAAGGAAATAATCGGATTCTTACCAATGTGGGCTGGAGCAGCCGATCAAAAACGTGCTGATAAATTGTTGCGAACACTTTTAAATAAAGATGAATTCTGGAGAAAATTTGGTGTGCCGTCTCTCTCTGCAAAAGATGATTACTATAATCCAATAGGATATTGGAACGGACCCATCTGGGTTCCATGGCAATATTTATTATTCCGCGGACTGATTGATTACGGTTATAAAAACGAAGCGAAGCAGCTTGCAGATAAAGTAATGCTTAATA
>DYHC01000136.1:0-2139 GCA_020724325.1 Melioribacter roseus | reverse complement strand
ATCATTATTTCTGGGAGTTTTACAGCGCAGATGATTTTCAAGCCGGGTGGAATAAAACTTATATATGGACGGGAATTATTGCACGGTTTCTAATTGACCTTGATTCTCTGTAAAGCTCTGCAGCGTCTCTGTGATTCTAATGAATTGCTTTAGTAGTTATTGCACAGATATGTTGAGAGCAAAGGATTTGTTCTTGAAAAAGAGAGATACATTTTGATGGTCGGTTCATCATAAGACAGCAAAGAAATGAAATCAATTAATTTGCTCGTTGAATATGAAAGGAAAATTCTATGAAGAAAATTTTATATCTGTTCGTAATTCCCGTTGTCTTATACGGTCAACAACTCGTTGTTAAAGATTCTTATCTAAAATTCAATGCAAATCAAAATGATCCGCTTTATACAACTTATACTGCTGCTATGGAAAGATCCAGGTTATATGGCGATAAAGGTTATAAAATGGATTACTATTCAGATTGTTCACCAATAACGTATTCGGGTGATCAGGCAGGAAGGTTTTTCTGTATCTGGAAAGTTGATCAGGTTGTTGTGATGAATACCGGTGAGTACTTCGAAAAACCTGTTGTTACATCATCTTTTCCTGATATGGCAATAATGGAATATTCACCTTTCAGAGGAATAAAAGTTCAGGAAACATTTTTTGTTTACAATTCTTCCGTTGCACTTGTAAATCTCCAGATAAAAAATGAGGATAATATTCCGCATAACATCGAATTATATCCGGTTCTTGAATTAGGTAATGATTCGTTGTTAATAGAAGGTTATGATGCAAAAAGCAATGCTTACATAACTCACCATCATGAATCGCGTTACAGATTGATAAGTTCGCTCTATAAAAACGCTCCTTATCCAACCGATACGCGCGATTATTTTACCGCGAGCTTTGTTCCTTACTCTTACGGCGGTTATTACGGCGGTATGGAAAAATTTTATATAACAATCAAAACGGATTTTTATGCAAAGAACAGGAACGATTCACTGAATCATAAAAAAGAAGGATATGTTAATTTTATTTCTCTTCACGGTAAGCTTACTTTAAAACCTGGCGAAGAAATTAATGTTAGATATTTCCGCGGCTGGCAGGATAAGAGCGAGGATGTAAATGCATTAGCAAAGGAAATTGAAATGCTTAAAAAAGAACCGCTTCAGAAATTTGTAGATAATAATCTTCAGCTCTTTTCGAGAATTCCAAGAATAAAATTCAAAACCGCAGATGAAAAACTTGTTTACCTTAGTTCTTTTAATTTAGCTCGTGGATGTTTCTATCCGCCAACTGAAAAAACAAACTACAACTTTTATGTCTTCTCGCGTCAGCCGCTCTGGGGCTGGGGACACGGGCATCAGGTTCTGCACGAATCATTAAGTATGCTTGCATATGTTTATTTAGATCCTAAATCCGCACAAGGCTCTCAATATGTTTACATGGAGCAGCAGCGTGATGACGGCTTAATTGCTTATCGTCATGGACCAAGAGGTTTACAGGATTATCCTCACTTTAGTAAAGTATTGAATCGGGATATGTCTACTACTTCTGCTCCATTCTTCAGCTGGATTAATTGGGAAATTTATAAAGTAAGTAAGGATAAAAAATTTTTGGACGATGCATACAAAAGCGGAGTAAAGTATACAAACTGGATAATTGAAAACCGCGATCTCGATAATGACGGAACATTTGAATGGGGACCATACGGAATAATTGAAAATGTACGCGACTGGTATAATGCCGTATTTCAGGTTAGCGCAGAACGTTATCTTGATGTTGATAAGGAAGATATATCAGACGAATTGGAATGCCTTGATTTAACATTGATGGTAATTAAAGAGATGCGTTCACTTTCCGAAATTGCCGAAGAACTTGGATTGATTGGTGAATCTAAACAATGGAAAGAAAAGGCAGACCGCACTTCTGAATTAGTTAATAAATTAATGTGGGATTACGAAAAACAATTTTATTTTTCGGTTAACAAGGAAGATCATACTTTTAAGTTTATGACACGGGATTTAAGACGCGAAGAGATTATCGGTTTTCTTGCACTATGGGCCGAAGCGGCTCCTAAAGATAGAGCTGATAAGTTGGTTAAAAAATTATTAGACCCGCAAAAATTCTGGCGGAAGTACG
>DYHC01000135.1 GCA_020724325.1 Melioribacter roseus | reverse complement strand
AGGATTGTTTTTGAATTTGAATCTATTAGGAGAAGCACCAATCTTAGTTTTTATATTGATTACACCCGAGGTAACATCTCCGTACCGCACAGAAGGAAGCCCTGTAATTACGCTTAAGTTCTGGATATTATCTGCGGGAATAGTTCTAAGGTCTACACTCCCTTTAAGATTGGAAGTGCCAAAAGTAGCACCAGAAGCTCTTTCGAATTGAAGATTAGCGTTGTTTGAAACCGGAGTGCCGTCAATAATAACAAGCGTACCGAAGGCACTTAAATTATCCCCCTCATCTCCTCTCAAAGCAACTTGAGTAGTTTTACCCAGACCCGGATTATCGGTTTTCTGCACGCCAGGGACAAGATCAAGAACGTCTTTTATGCTCGATGCCTGGAAGTGCTCAATTTCTCCGCTTGTAATTGTTGTCTTTGTTGTAACGTCTGAAGGCAGAAGATCCGATGCGCCAATTACTTCAATTCCTCCAATTAAAAAGGAAGTTGAATTTAATACAAAATTTATTTCGAGAATTTGACCGGATGTAATTTTTATTTTTCTTGATACTTTTTCATAACCAATGTAAGAAACTTCAAGAGTATACTCGCCCGGTTTAATATTGCGCAATTGATAATTACCTTTGTTATCGCTCATGCACCCAATTCCCAAATCTTTAATCAATACGTTTGCACCTATAAGTATCTCGCCAGTATTATCCTTAATCTTGCCCCTTATTCCTCCGGTTCTCTCATCAATTTTGATCTGTTTTGCTAATGTAATCTGAGCGTATTCAAATTCATAAAAACTGATATTATGAGGACTAAGCAGACCGTTCAGCACTTCGTAGAGAGGACGTTCATCGCAATAGAAATTCACATTTTCGATGTTTAGCAGTTCGTCATCAAAAATAAAATTAATTTTTTTTGATCTGGAAATTTCTTTGATAATATCTTTAAGATTAGCTTCAAAAAACTGCAGAGAAAGGTATGTATTCAATGCAGACCTAATATTACGTGCAGATTGAGCACCGGCGATTTGGTATTTCAATAACAAATCGTTAAGAATGTCTAAATCGTCTTCTTTGAATATCTCTTCTTCAGAGCTGCTGTTTTCAATTTGTGAATAGGAAGCTTGAGTAATTAAAGAGAATACAAAGAGCAGCAGAATCGAAATTAATTTGTTTAACTTCATAGGTCTTTCCTAAGAAAATTATTTTTCCATCAACTTCCGATATTTTTTATCACTATGTTTCTTCCATTATGAAGAATTTGGATATCTAAAGCCAGACTGATAACGGAGAGTATTCTATCGATAGAATTCGTTTCAAAAACACCTGTTAGAGATTTTTGCATAAGAGCTGCATCTGCAAATTTAACATCGACATTAAAACACCTTTCAATCTCTTCCATAACATCGTATAATTTAGTTCTGTCAAAAATCAGCTTACCGTTTTTCCAAGCGAGGTGCTTTTCTAAATCAACTTTACGCTGCTCGGCGTATCCTGTTTGGTTGTTGTAAAAAACCATATCGCCCTTTTTAAGTTTGTAAGCAATATTCGAATTAGGAGTGTACGTATCAACAGAACCTTCGGCAACAACCACCCTTACAGTGTTTTTGCGATTCCTGATGTTAAACTCAGTACCTTTTACAACTGTAATAGTATTTCCACATTTCACTTTGAATGGTTTTAGGGAATCGGAAGCAACAGAAAAATATGCTTCACCATTAAGTTCCACTTCTCTAAACTTTGGATTGAACTGGCTTGGATAAATTAATTTACTATCCGAGTTAACTAAAATTTTAGAACCATCTGAAAGACTTAATTCAATTTTCTCTCCTTTCCTGGCAACAGCTTCATACATTTTGATTTGTTCTGAAGATTGTACAATATCATGATTTATTTTCTGGTCCAAATAGAAAAGGAAAAATGAAGAGACAGCAATTACCGCAACAACAGCTGCAGCTTTAATAATATTACTTGAGAAAATTCTTTTCCGGAATGATTCGTTAAATTTTTCTATTTGAATTATTTTCGAATCTTTTTCTAAAATTCTTGTATCAGTCTTAGTGTTCGATAAAGCTACTTTGCTTGCTATCTTTTCCCATTGAACCAAAGGGTCCGGCAATGTAATTGAGTGAACAGAACCTATTTTATCCCAAAGAAAAGTTATTTCTCCAAAAACCTCTCTGTTCTTTTCAGATTCGGAGAGCCAAGATTCAAAATATTCTTTTTCTTCAGGCGTAATTTCGTCGTTCAATACACGAACAAGAAAGTGATAATCGATCTGTTTGGGAAGTTTTAACATATTTTTCAGTTTTGTCAACAATAATACACATGGGGAAAGAAAAACTACTATGCAGATTTGAAATTAGTCGAGATAATTTCTCAGCCTTTTACGAAGAACGGCTAATGCTTTATTCATCTGATTTTTTACGGTATGGATGGAAACTCCTAAAACTTCGGCGATTTCTGAATAATTAAAACCTGAAAAGCGGCTTAGTAGAAAAGTGGCTTTGCATCTTTCTGGCAAAGTATTTATTGCTTTTTGAAAATCATCCATAAAGAAGGTAGCATCCAGGTCCTCCTGAGTAATTGAGCTTAGTCTAACCAATAATGATTCATCATTTCCTATAGTTGTTTGAACAGGGTTTCTCTCAATATAATTCAATGCTAAGTTTCTGGCTATTTTATATAAGTAGGATTTGCAAGACCGGGAAGGGTCTAAAGAATCTAAAGAAAGCCAGAATTTGACAAATGTTTCTTGTGTTAGATCTTCAGCTATTTCTCTTTTACTTGTAAATCTGTATAAGAAATAAAAAATATGAGGCTGCATTATTAAGAAAAATTCTTTAATGGCATCTTCATCTTTTGCTTTAAGCAGCGGATAGAGTGTGGATAATTTATTTTCGTCAATAACCAAATTAAACCATCTATTTTATTACCGAACTGATTCTCCTTTCTGTACTTTCTTTATAGTACTTTTACTATAAGGAAAATAGTGATATTATTTTTTATCCCAAATTACATTTACAATAATACACTATTGAAAATTTATTGAGTATTTAAGTACTTTTTAATGAATCCAATTACACAGAATTTTTTACACTTTTTTTAATCATCAAGTTTTTCACAACAGTATAATCTCATTCTTTACCCTTCGTCTGCTGCTCGATCTGCTTTTCACTTTGCACAAAAAATCTTTGAGCAGTAGAACTTCCAGAAGTAGATTCAATAGCTTTTATAGCTATAGTTTGTACCTGCTGTCCGGATTCATTTACTTTCTGTAAAAGCTGCTTAATTTGTTCATTCTGCTCTTTAATTTTATTTTCTAACGAAAGAATTATCTGTTTATTTAAATTTCTTTCTCCTTCAATTTCCTTTTGAACCAGATCCGATTGGTGTTTATACTTATATTCAATTTTTTCCAAAACCGATTTTTCTGTTTCTTTAATCGCTTTTTCAATTTCTGAAGGATGTTTTTCCGCTTTTAATTTAAGTTCTGCAAATTCTTTTTCCCGCGATGCAACAATTAATTCCCGCTGATTTAAATCTTTCTCTGCTTCAATGCGCTTATCAACCAATTCCTTTTCAAGTTTCGATTTTTGTTCGGTATATTCATCAGCTTCTTTTTTTCTCCTAAGCTGTAAATTATAACTATACTCATCTTCCTCGCGCTCTCTTTCTTTTTTTACTTGTGCGTCCCTTTCTTTCTTCTGACTTTCATAATTCTCCTGTTCAAGTTTCCACTGCAATTTCTTTCGAGATATTTCTTCATCAAATTCATTCTGCTTCTTTTCGATCTCTAATTCAAAACTAAGCTTTTTTTCTTTCTGAGTAAGAAGCAGAGCCGAAAGTGTATCTGCCTCCACTTTAATATCATATACATCTTTCAAATAACTCGATTCTAATTCACAAGCTTTTTGAAGCATTTCCAGTTTTTTATATTCGGCGGTTAACTTCTCGCTAATTTTGTCTAATGAACTAATTATTTCAATTTTAGCGGAGCCAATATTATTTACAATCTTTTCTACTGAATACTCCGATGCTTGCTTTACAATTTTAACTTCTTCCTCTTTTTTCTTTTCAGACTTTCGATCTTCTTGCTTAGCTTCTTTTAACTTTGCAAGAGCTTCGTTGTATGCTTGTAAAATTTGGGTTTTAGTGCTTTTTTCAGATATTTGTTCCGTCATACTATCGCCTCCTAAAATAATATTTTTATTGATTTGCTTTTTGCATCTTATTTAAAATAGGTGATAAAAAAATTACATACAACTTCCTTCGCTGTTATAGCCGCTATTATTATTCTTTTAATCTGTCTTATTGCTAATCAGAGTAGACCGAAAAGTAATTGTTCAATCTTAAAATCCGCGAAAATCAGTTTAATCAGTTTTATCTGTGGGCTATATTTAAAAGAAAAATTACTTTTGGATCAACCCCATTTCAAAAACATGTAAGCTAGACCGTCAAGGGTAAAATTTATTTCTTTTTAGGTTTAGAATCGTCCAGAAATTTTTCAAATCTGCGCCAATGCTTCCGCAGCTCTCGCCATACTACATCGAAATCCGGAATATTTTTTATTTGATTCACTAACTGAGTTTCCCATTGCTTCTTAAACGCTTGTTCTTTAGCTGAAATTATTTTTACAAGCTGTTTATGATCTAATTTTTTGTATTCCGTCTTTCGCTGGAAATCAAAGATATAGTCTTCGATATTGCTGCCATTTTCTGCAAAAATGTACCATAAATCGTAAATATCTCTAGGAGCTGTTCTTTGCATCAAAGACCTCATTTTCTCAGTTATGATTTCCGATAATGAATAAGATAAAATTTTATATCTATCTACTATATCTGTATATTCATTACAAATGTCTTTTTGTTCAGGTTTATCACATATTAATTCATCGCTGCTAACATCTACTTTGATACTTTTATTTTCTCCTTTGCCGCCTAATGGACCGGTGAACGTTAAATAAAAATTATAATTGCCAGTTTGATGCTGTGTTTCATCTTGAATCTTGAGAGTGATTCTCGATTCAGCATAGACCCATTTAATCAATTCATCAAATTGTTTTTTTATTTCCTCGGTTTTAAGAACATCTCCACTAAATGTAAAATCCTAATCTTCAGAAAGCCGATAGTCCTGGAAATATATTTTTCTTAGTGCAGTACTACCTTTGAAAATCAATTGCGCTTTAAGAATTTTTTGTTCAGCAATTCCTTTTAACACCCACCCAATTACATAGTCTTTTTCAATTTGTGTATCTCTAAGACCAAGTTTAGAGGCAATGCTCTGTATTTCACCAGGACGTATCATAGATTTATGTTAATAAAGATTTAATTGCAGATTCAATTCCAACATTGTCAATTATTTTCCACTCAGAACAGTACTTGCCGGACTTAGGAAGCGAAGGATCGAGAAGCGTATATGAGTTACTAACGTTAGGTTTAATATTATTTTTTAGCGAATCGAATTGATTAAGATACTGCAGAATAAAACCCAGCCGTTTTAGAACAACTTGCGTATCAAATTTTTCAAGATACAAATGCATTTTCTCGAGATTGATTTGTTCATGACTTTTTTTAATTGCCTTGATTATTTCAGAAATACCACCAGAATAATTCGGTTTATACAGACAATCTATAATTGTTTTTTCAATATCACTACAGAAGACTTTATTGAAATCATCTATCCATATTTTCTCAAAACCAAAGAAGCGTTGTTCATTGTACGTTATGAATTCAAATTTAATTTTCTTGATCAATTGATTTTTGGGCGTAAATTGTTTTTTAGTGACAATCTGTTCAGAAAGCGATGGCTGTGTTACAAGACTATGAATATCTAATGCACTATAAAAGCCGATGTAATATTCCTCCGACTGCACCAGTTTTTCTGCAACAAGATGCCAATTCGGAAAATATTTATCACTTTCCTTTTCGTAAGGAATAAT
>DYHC01000134.1:3862-5951 GCA_020724325.1 Melioribacter roseus | reverse complement strand
AATGTCTTACAAATCTTCTATTGAATAAATCTTCAGTCGATTTATCTGAAAAACTATTTATCATATGGAGTAGAATAACGCTTTACGTTACTATATTCAAGATACATCCTAAAAATATCATTGAGACTCGTTTGTGATTTTTTCTTCGTTATTTCTAACTCCAGATATCTGTTTAGTGGTATAACGATGGACATAAACCTCGTTGCGAAGCGCAGAGAGGAACGCCGGCTGCAACTCTTTGTATTAGAATGAAATACTTCATAAGACGATTTTTTTTATATGACTCGAACTTCAAAAATAGCAGTAGAGACGCTGCATGCAGCGTCTCTACAAATAAATCCAAATTTGTCATCAGAACGTAGAGACTGCATGCAGCGTCTCTACAAGTGGATACAAAAAATACACTGCTATTAAATGTTATCAACACAGCAAAGAGAATGTGGACGTTGCTAGCAGTGTCTCTACATAAAAATCCAGATTTGTAATCAGCATAAGTTTCTAATGACAAATTATAGGTTAAGCTTTGTTTTACTAAGGAAGTATCAATAACAAAGCAGGGTTCAATCAAAAATATTTTCCAGTGTACCTTTTTCTAACTCCCATATCAGGGGCTTCTGTGTAATGTACTTTCTAATATTATACAATTCTTTTTCATTACGAATGATTCGATCGAAGTAGCGTGGCTGCCAAGAGAAATTATTGTAACCAGCTTCGCGCACTTTCTTTGTTACAGCGGATTTGAAAGAACGAATAATTACTGCTAACGAACCTTTCTTAGGCGAGATATTTTTCATTGCAGTAGAAACGCTGCATGCAGAAGCAGTAGAGACGTTGCGTGCAGTAGCAGTAGAGACGCTGCGTGCAGCGTCTCTACAAATAAATCCAAATTTGTCATCAGAACGTAGAAACTGCATGCAACGTCTCTACTCAATTTATTATCCGGCAGACTTTCTGAAACCTGCAGTAATGGCAGACTAATTGTTCACGGTTATCATGAGGCGATAACCCGAATTTACCATTGCTTATACCTTCGATGTAATTTTTGATATGATTTACTGTTGAAGTAATTAATTGTTCGGTGGTAGTAATCTCTTTATCGCGAAAAGATTTTATAGATACCGGTTTCTTGCCAAATTCTTCAGCAGAATATTTGAGCGAATAAATTATCATTTCATCAGGGAAATATTCTTTATTAAATTTATTCTTAAGAAGCTGCTGGGCTGCAAATAAATAAACAGGTAATTGCAGTGAAATACCTTCCTTCAATTCTCTGATAGTCGGCTTCTTACCGCTAAGTTTATAATCAACAATACTAAATGAATTATCCGCGTTAGAGAGGTCGATACGGTCAATTTTCCCTTTCAGCTTTATACCGTCTACTTTAACAGGTTCGGAATCGCTTAATATTTCGTCAGAATTTTCATCTTTTGTTGAGCCGAACCGTACTTCGAAGAACGAAGGATAGAAATCTTTATTGTTATCAGATTCATATTCAATAAATCGATTCAAAATTGATTCTCTTCTATTTTCATCTATACCAAATATTTTTTCTCTTTCATAAAATGTTAATGGAGATTTGAAAGTATTTCGTTCTATTTTTTTATCAGCAATTTCAAAAATAATTTCTGAACATTTTTTAATTAATTCCGGAGCAGGAGAATCTAATCTAATATTCTGCTTACTAATTAAAGAGTAAAAACTAAATAAAATATTATGCAGAATATTTCCCATTTCAATTGCTTCTATATCTTCTGTTGGTTCTTCAATGGATTCCACATTTAATATTCTCTCTATAAAAAATTTGAAAGGACATCTGGCATAATTTTCCAGCTGAGAAATTGAATACTGTTTATTTGCGTATGTAAGCAGCTTCTCCAAAGCATTTCTACTTATTTGTCTTTCCTTATCGGCAAGTAAGAATCCTGCAAATGGTGATTCCGCCAAGGAATTTTCTTCTCTTAATTTATCAATAGAAATCGCTCTGCTAATTTCATCTGATCGAATATTTAATTCAACTGATAATTCTTCAGGTAGTAAGCCAGGTAAATCTAATGCCCGTTTACCAATATCAACTTCAAGCTCCTCTATA
>DYHC01000134.1:0-3852 GCA_020724325.1 Melioribacter roseus | reverse complement strand
CTTTTTGGTAAGATTCAACATTTATTTCAGTTACTTCGAACAATTTCGTAAAATCAGTTAGAAAAGTGGAAGCAACTGTTTCCCTTCCCGCTTCGGTTTCCGGATAACTAAGATATAACTTTTTATTCCACGTTAGTAAAGCTTGATAGAATAGGTTTCTCTCATTAGTATGATGCGTGAATGCTTTTTTCCGAAATGAAGGTGCGTGAAATACTTCCGGAGTAAAACGCGTTGGAAGGTCACCATCACATAAACCGCCGATAAACAAGTAATCGAACTTGAGTCCGCGTATCTCTTCTAAAGTTGTAACTTGAACTCCGTAATTCGATTTTTCCTTAACATTAAAACGAGCCCAGCGACACGCAGTTCTAATTTGATCCATAAAGAAATGAAGTTGAAATTTCTTATTCGAACCGTGCTCTTCAGAAAGTAAATCAAATATTTCATTTAATGTATCAATAAAGGTTGCAAAACTGCGTGTATTTTCCTCTGCATTAACGGGTACAGTTAGAAGCTTAGTAATAATATTAGTTCTAGAAATGAATGCAAATAGTGTCTTCTGAAAATCTGGAATTGTAAGTTTTGATTCGAATGGTTTCAGAATAGTTTCTAATTTGGTTATTGCATTAAGTGCACTTTTGTATGAAAGGAGTTTCTTAAACTTTTCATCTTCATCTAAGTCAGAATTATAATCGATATTAAGAATAGATTCATTCAATATTGATATCCAATTTTTTTTACCGGAAACAATTTTAAGTTGAGCAGAGACTTTAAGTAAGTTGGAAAAATCAACTTCACCTATATCAATATAGCCGCTGGTCAATGCACGAAAAATATTTTTGTAATAGAAGTCATTTTCGGAAATCTCTAAAAAATTTATTACTGCTATAACGGGACTAGAATTTTCTAAGGAAATTCTGTCAGTTTGGTTAAACGGCAATCCGTTCTTCACAAAAATATCTCTTACAATTGACGAGTAGTTCTGAATTAGGTTAAAGACAACACAAATTTTATGCGGTTCAACTTTTTCACTAATGATCAGATTTTTAATTACCTTCGAAATTTTTTCAACCTCGTCTTCGCGGTTAAATGCTGGAATTAAAAATAGTTGGTTACTGTTTTTTATCATCTTAAAATTTTTTTCTGAATTAAAGAGATAATCGCGAATTATCTTACTAAATCGGTTTAATCTGTCTTCACTTTTATCAGTAACCGCCTTAAAGCCGAAGTCTTTGAATGAATCGAAGCATTTATCCAGGTGCGAAAAAACATAATAGTTGTTTCTGTTATAATCAAAGTTTATAAAAAGCCGGCAGTTATTAACATCTGATAACCTGTTAATTATTTTTTGTTCCGGCAGAGTAAACTCATCAAATCCATTGATTATTATTAAATCGACTGATGGATAAAGCTTAATAAAAAATTTTTTGACCGATTCTTTATCAAGCTCTTTAACTTTTTGATAGACATCGCCCAGTTCAAATGCATTTAATCCATGGCACTTTTTAAGATAGCGGTCATAAATACAGGCAATATCTTCCGCTTTTAATTTTTCTGACTTAGTTAATTGCATTGCTTCCGCTTTTAACGATTCAGGAGTAACACCGTGGCGTTTATATTCAGAGATGATGTTCTTCAGGCGGTCAAGAGTTCCAAATGGAATTTCCCTTTTATAAAGTGAGAAGTATTTTAGTTTCAGCTCAGCAGCGCACTGCTTTATAAAAATTGTGGCTGCCGCTTCACTCAATTGACGGAACGGCTGGCTTTGAATTAATAATTTTGCTGATAATGTTCCAAGAGTTTCAACATTTATTCCTTGTGCGGATTTATTTGGCATCAAAGAAATAATTTCCTTTTTAACGTTTCTCGCTTTACGGTTTGTTGGAACTACTAATAGCAGCTGCTCAATATTACTGGATGTGATCTTTTCATTGATCAGAAATTCCAGATCAACTTTATCAATATTTGTTTTCGAAAGGATCATTCGTATAATTTCTTCTCGAGTAGATTTTTGTAAGAAGTTTTAATTTGTTTAGATAAATCCAGCTCTAAAAATCTTACAACCTCATTAAATTCTTTTTCTGATTCTTTTCTGCTCTTTAATACAACCGATTCAAGCTCAAGAAAATTTCCTAATCCCTTTACATTATCAATATGAATACGCGTATTCTTATACATGTACAATTCCCTTCTTTTTTCAACCACCGCTTCAATTTTAAAAATGTCCTTGAGATAATTTTCAGGATTCTCTCCTGTTAAAGTGAGGAGCTGATAATTACTCCACCTCTTAACTTTTTCCTTCCTTAAATATTTTATCAAAGTACAATTCCCATTTTCAATTCTTAATTTCAATAATCCTTTGTTCACATTGTAATAAATATCTTTTTGATGAATAGTTTTAACGTAATTGAATACTGAAGCTTTTATTTTTTCAACCACAAATCTGCGGGAATCAATTTTAATCTTCAGTTCCAGGTTTATCGGCATAAAGAAACCTTTAACACCAGAGGTTGTTAGAATATACAATTATACTAAATTTATCTGGTTTATTTTTTACAATTTATAGATATCTTACGCAAGTAGATAAGTGAAAGGAATGTAAACATGAAAATCTTAGGATATTTCTTTGTTCTAGCATTATTTGCGGCTCCGTTAAATGCTCAAAAGATTGGACAATTAGCCCCGGAAAAACCGCCTGAAATTTTTCCGCCTAATAGCTGGGGAGCAGATATTATGTTTGGTGAAGGAGGATTTGGACTTGGTACTTTTTATAAACGCTCCTTTAGCAGAACAATTACCGGTGTTATAGATTTATCTATTTCCGAAAGCAAAGACGATAGAGAAATGGAATACATTGATTATTGGGGTAATACATTCGTCTTCGGAAAAGTAAACAGAATCTTTCTTATTCCACTTAATTTCGGAATACAATACAGATTATTCGAAGATGCACTTACCGAGAATCTTAGACCTTACATTAGTGCCGGCGCAGGACCGACATTTGTGGTTACAACGCCTTATAAGAAGGATTTCTTCAGTGCTTTTGGAGATGCAAAAATGCATTACGCTGCCGGTGGATTTTTAGGAATCGGTGCTAACTTTGGCAATAGTAAAAGTAATCTGGTAGGAATTAACGTACGGTATTACCACTTCAACTTATTTGGAGAGGGCGTAGAAAGTTTAGTTGATAATGTTAAAAAAAGTTTTGGTTCGTTTTATATTTCGATTAACTTAGGAATAATGTATTGATACCAGAAACTTTGCCTTTTACCGGATTCGATAAAGAGATTTTCAAATTCCTTGTCGACTTAAAGAAAAATAATAGAGCAGAATGGTTTCGAAATAACAAAGAACGGTATCAAAAATATTTAGTTGAACCAGCCAAAGCATTTATTATTGAGTTGACCCCTTTTCTTAATAGATTGAATCCTGGAATCAGGACAGAGCCCAAATTCAACGAAACAATTATGCGGTTAAACAAAGACATGCGTTTTGTAAAAGGTGAACCTTACCGTCCTTTCCTTTTAATTCACTTTGGAAGATTTAAGCTGGATAGCGAATTCTATCTCTATTTTAGTCCTGATGGCGCTGAGATAGGTCTATTCATAAATAATACTAAGGGCGACAATCTTTTCTTTAACAAGAACTCAGAAAAATTTGAAAAGGAAATAAAAGAAGTCTGTGTAAAGTATAGCATAAATGGCAGCTATAAATTATCGGATCTTGATAACAATATGAAAATAATTTCTGCAATGTTTAATGCAGAAAAAGATTTTAGAAAGATGACTGCTTTAGATTATATTTTACTTGATAAGAAGAAATTGCCGGAAAAAATCCTCTACACAAATAAAA
>DYHC01000133.1 GCA_020724325.1 Melioribacter roseus | reverse complement strand
CAGCATTAATAACTTCCGCAAGCTCATAAATTGCAGAAATTATTTTGGAATCGGTGTGTTTAACTTTTACTTGATTAGCAGTAACATTCATTTCGAAAATAGCGGTGAGAGAATCGATTAACCTGTTTATGCCAATTCCTCGTGCGGCAGAAATAAAGATTGAATCAGGGTACTGAATTGAGAGCGTTTCAATAATGTGACGTTCTTTAAGGAGATCAATTTTGTTGAATATTTTTAATTCCTTTTTATTGCTGCTGTTCAATTCTTTTAGCGTTTCCTCTACAACCTTTATCTGGTCGTCATAAAACTCATGCGATACATCAATAACATGAAGAATAATATCTGCTTCCTTAACAACATTTAGAGTTGTTTTGAAAGATGCAACAAGATTATGCGGCAGTTTACGGATAAATCCTACTGTATCACTCAACAGAATTTTTTTGTTTTTGTCTAGTTCAAATGCTCTGGTTGTAGAATCGAGTGTTGCAAATAATTTATCTTCGGCTAAAACACCAGCGCTTGTAAGCAGATTTAAAAGAGTAGATTTACCGGCATTTGTATATCCAACTAGAGTGGCATTTACAAAATTCTTACGCGATGCGCTCTTGGTAATTTGCTGAGAATCAATTTTTTTAAGGTTCTCTTTAAGCTTGCTTATTCTAGAACGAATTATTCGGCGGTCGGTTTCAATCTGAGTTTCACCTGGACCTTTTGTTCCAATTCCACCATATTGTTTGGAAAGGTGAGTCCACGCCCGTGTTAAACGCGGCAGCATATATTGTAATTGTGCAAGTTCTACTTGCGTTTTTGATTCGCATGTTTTTGCACGCGAGGCAAAGATATCTAGTATTAATCCGCTTCTATCCAGTACTTTTCGGTCAAATAACTTTTCGAGGTTTCTTACCTGCGTAGGGTTTAAGTCGTCATCAAAAATTACAATGTGAATATCATTCAGCTCAATCAACTGTGCAATTTCTTCTGCTTTACCTTTGCCAATAAAAAATGCCGGATCGGGATGATTCTTATCTTGAAAAATTTTAAACACTGTTTCGGCACCGGCAGTATCTGTAAGAAGTTCTAATTCATCAAGATGCTCTTCAACCTGATCTCTAGTATAATTCCCCGTTGCAAGAGCTATTAGTATTGCTCTTTCTTTTGGACGGTTTTTTATTTCTATAATTTTAGGTTTCAATTCGGCTAATACTTCCGATAGTTAATTAACAAATTGTTCGGCATCCTTTTTAGAACTTCTTGCAGCAATCATTTCCATTAGAGCCAAAAGTAAGGCAGCAATAATAAAATATTTCCACAATTCAGTGCCAAATCTCGAATTATAAATTTGATCAGAAATTTTCCGGTTGTCATCTAAAGTAAAGAATGAACCATCAAAACCGGCTTTTTCAAGAAAGTTTTCTAAATCTGATATTGAATTATAACTTATAATAGATTCATCCGGATCATGATTGATTGAACAATAATCGATCAATTCACCTCCGGAATAAAACCGGTATGTTCCGGCTAATTGAGTATTTGCAAAGCGGAAATAGTTTTTATTTTGAAGCGAATCTGTATTAATAATTTCAGACACATCATTTGGATAAACAATTTTTAACTGTCGTGATGACGGCACCTTTATAAAAATTTCATCTCCGCAATAGGTTGTTTCACTTTCTTTGAATTGCGAGGATAGATACAAAATACTTTTGCTTAGCAAAGCCGGGAAAATTGATTTTAACGGAAAATTGTTCCAGCTTAATACCGGCGATGTGTTAAATACAAGTAATTTACCGGAGCCAGATTTGTATTCACTAAGAAAGGCAGACTTATCGAACATGGAAATTATATTCTTTCCGTCCGCCTCGGCAATTAATTTCATATAATAATAAATTTCCGGCGATTCGATTTTAGTTTTAGATTTATCTTCAAATAAATTAGCGAAGAGAGGATGCTTAAAATCGATCTTATCAAATTGAGCCGGTAAATCGGGTGAATTTATCTTACCGATAAAACCCATTGGAGAAGGTAACTTAAGTTTATTAAAGAAATTTTTAATTGAGTTTAAATCGGCATTCGATTCAGGAAAAAAGAGAACGCCTCCGCCGTTATCAATATAATTTTTCAGCTTGTCTGTTCCGCTTTCATCTGGAGTGCCGATTAAAACAATTACATTATACCTCTGAAGGTTCTGCCTTTGGAGTTGCGAAAGTTTTTCTTCTGTAACTTCCAATGCACTAATTATCTGGCTATTAAACACCAGGTTAAGGAAATTTAGGTCATTGGACGAATTATATAAAAGGAGCAGTTTAATTTTATCTGGCGCGTAAAAGCTTGTGAACCTCTTGTTGTCTGGAACAACATCATCGTCTTCTATCTCTACAGTTGCATTTACAAGTCCGGTATCTGTTAAAGTTGTTTCAAAAAATATCTGTTTAGATTCGCTGCCGCTTAGCGTAATACTTTGCTGGGCACTTCTTTTGTCGTTTATATATAGCGAAACAACCGAACTTTCTAAATTTGATTCCGAATAATTTTTAACGTATGCCAGAAAGTTTAACGGTTTGTTCTTTTCAAATATTTGAGTGTTCAGTTTAACGCTATCAACGCCAAGATTTAAGGGCGATTTCTTTTGAAGGTTTACAACAAAAAATTTCGTGTTCTGAAATAATCCTGTTAAGCTTGAGAGCGATTCTTTCATTTTATTAAAAGATCCTGATTGAAGATCGGTTAAGAGATAAACCTCTTTATTAAAATTCTTTGATTCGAATAAAATTCTTCCGGCGTTAACAACAGCATCGTATAAAGTTTTACGAACAGCCGATATTCGAATTTCTTCTATTTCTTTTTGTACAATGCTGAAATCGGTTTTCGGTTTTGCTTTCCAATTTTCTTCTGTAACAATTGGAACAACCGCTATTTCATCGCCGCTCTGAAAATTGTTTATTAATTCCCGCGCTATTTGTTTTGATTTGTTTAAATAGGACCCTTCGTTTGCAACAATTGACATGCTGAAAGTATTGTCAATTATAAAAACGGCACTGGTTTTTGCAGCAGCGTAACCTGCAAATCCGGTTTTAATAGCTGGTCTGGCAAATGCTAAAACAAGCATAATTATTATTAATAATCTTAACAAAAGGATCAGCCACTGCTTTAATTTAATTCTTCTGATTTTTGTTTTTTGCAGCTCTTTAAGAAAGATTAAAGTGCTGAACTCAACTTTCTTGAGTTTGCGGAGATTAAGAAAATGCAGAATTATCGGTATAGATGCTGCGAGCAATCCAAATAATATTGCGGGGTTTAAGAATGTCATTTAATTGCTGCTGTTCCCCGATAAGATTGATGAATAATTTCTGACTTTATTTTTCAAGATGATTCGATAAGTTTATTGTAAATGCCAATCAGTCTAGTTGTAAAAATATTTATATCAAAAATTTCAACAGCGCGTTTACGGGCAGCTTTACCGAATTCTATTCTTAAGTTCTCGTTAGTAATTAACTGCTCAAGTTTCTCTTTCAGATCCATCCAGTTTTTCTTTTCAAATAGAAAAGAGGTTTCTTTATCAACGGCAATATCGAGAACGCCGTCTGAATTTGAACATACAGATGGTTTACCCATGCTAAGTGCTTCTGCTAATGCAATTCCAAATGCTTCTGCATGAGATGGAAAAACAAAAATATCAAGAGCGGCTAATACTTCGGGAGTATCTTTCCTGTATCCGGTGAAGATTATTTTGTCTAATATATCAAGACCGGCAGCCATAGTTTTTATTTTAGCAGCATAATTATCTTCGCCCTTACTTGGCTCGCCGGTTATCATAAATCGAAGATTATCATATTTACGTAACAGATCGTGTGCTGCAAGAATAAATTCTTCGTGACCTTTGCCGGGACTAAAACGAGCCATCATTCCAATTAGTAATTCGTTATCATTAATCCTGAACTCTTTACGGACAAGATTTCTATCTACTGTTTCGGGGTTAAATAGACCGGTATCAATTGAATTATGAAGCAGTTCAATTTTACCTGTGGTTAACGGCGTTGTATCTACAAGGTTTTTTGCGATAACGTTACTTATAGCCAATGCAAGGTTAAGCCGCGTATAAATCCATTTATGCAGAAAATCTTTCTTTATAATATATGAGCCCATTTGTTTAGGAGTATCAAGCATTGAAATCTTTAGTGACGGCACTATTAACCATAAATCTTTTGAGGTCTGACAGTGAATAATGTCGTATTTATTCTTCTTAAGAATTCCCGAAACATTTAAGTACCCGGACAATTGAAAATAGTTTTTATAATTGGATTCAACTACAGGAATGTTACAATTAACAGCATCTGTATGTACGCGGGAATTTTTGTAACAGAGTAATTCGGTTTCAATGTTATTTTTAATAAGCTGCCTGGCGGTAAGAATAGAATACATTTCGAGTCCGCCCCAGCTGCGGGATAAACATGTAAGCAATACTTTCATTAATAAATCTTTTGGATTTTAGCGCCGTTAAAGTAATGAATAAGAATCTCGTCAAACTTGTAACCTTTTTCGCCCATTACAGCGGCGCCGATTTGACAAAGTCCTACTCCATGTCCCCATCCTGCACCGTGTAAAATAAAACTCTGAGGAAATCCTGCTGCAATATTTTTCTTTTCAACAAAGAAAGCGGAACTATATAAATGGGATTTGGATAATGTCTTTCTGATCTCTAATTCTTTACCAATAATTATTTCTTTCTTTTCGCCTACTATTACTAATTTAATAATTCTGCCGGAATATCCGCGTATAAGAGGAATAAGATCTTTGATTCTTCCAAAATCAATTCCGCTCTTTTCTTTGATAATACCGGAAATTTCCTCTTGTGTATATTCAACATTCCAGCGGAAAAAATTAGTTGTCGCTCTATCGAAATCAATTAATATCTGGGATAAAATTCTTGGGTCGTTAGTATTACAATAAGCATGCGGATTAGAGCGGATCCATTGCTCTGCCAGCTTATTGTTTGTTAAATCGTAATCAACACCGTTGAGTTCAAATTTGTAATCGGTTACAGGTGAAAGATAGTTGTGCTTAACGGGTTCCCAAACATTTTCGAAAGACTCGGTCATCCCTCCGCAGCATTTGGAAAAACGGGTATCGCAAATTTTGTTATCGTAGATTAGAACAAGACCGCGTGTAGAATCGGCAGCGTTCAACGCACTATCATTTATAATTTTTGTAACACCCTGGTATCTTTGACAATGATCGTCTGCACAAAAATCGTAATTAGAATGATCATCCCTATCATACCATCTAATAATTTCTGTATCGGCAGCTGTTTCGTTAACTGATTTTCGCTTTTCTTTTTTATTTCTTTTTTCAAGCTGTGCAAGAAGCCATCCGCGGGATACAATTGCATGCGCTTTAAGTAATTCGGGCGAGCTGTTTGGACTCATCTCTGAAGAAATAACACTTACCAGATATTCTTCCAGCGGTATAATGTTAATTGCCGTTAAAAGATTTTTTTCTTTAATAATTTTTAAAATTCCCCGGAATCTCTGGTTCTCTTTTCGCTCCCAGTGAAATTGTTTTCCAATAACAACATTCCTGATTAAAAAAGATTCAATCTCAAAATCCTCCGGTCTAAAAATAACTTCGGCAGCGGAATGAATTTCCACTCCATCTTTAGAAATCATAACCCTGTCATTTTGCTGCCAGGCAGTAAATTTGCCGCTCTCCCTTTTATTAATTCCGTTTATATTAAAATCACCGTACAATTCAAAATTTATTTCCTGAGCAGACAATATTCCGATTTTGATGTTTGGCTCATTCATTTTTAGAGCAAGACCCGATTTTTGTTCATAAATATAGTAATGCTTTCCTTAATTGGGTAGGATGAATAATCGCCATTATCAATCAATTACTGATGTTATGCAACGGGTGATTTTTTTGCCACTAAAAACACTAATTTTTCACAAATGGTTTTAG
>DYHC01000132.1:5138-6041 GCA_020724325.1 Melioribacter roseus | reverse complement strand
AAAAATTATCAATTTTGTGCTGAACTATAGCAACAAAAAACAATTTTAAAATGTGACTTAACCAGCATTTGTCCGATAAATTATTTTTTTCACATAAATATTTTTCTAATAAATCCAAAAGGAGTACCATGAAGAAATTTTCAGTAGTGTTATTCTCTATGTTTTTAATTGTCTTAGGTACAAATTCTAATGCACAATTCAAAGAATTTGGCTTAAAGGGCGGGTTTCAATTAAATGGAGCGCTTGCAGCTACAGAGTTTGATGATGATAATGGAGTTTCTCTTTCATCATATCTTCTTAGAGGATTCTTGAGGTTCGAGTTAACAAAAGATTTAAATGCTGAATTAGGGGTTGGATACGGAAATTTGAGCGGGGATGATTTCAATTATGTAACAATGAGAAAAGGAACCGGACAATACAGTACATCCATTATTCCAATTGATGCAAGGCTGCTTGTAACACCATTCAATTTAGAAAGTATGAATCCCTATTTCTATGCTGGCATCGGTTTGATTAATTATAACGTTCGAACAAAACCAGGTGTTGTATCACCAAAAGCAGTTGAACCAGACGGCTGGAATATGCTTATTCCTTTTGGGCTTGGCACTGAAATAAAATTGGGTGATGAAGTTCTTCTCGATTTAAGCGCCGGAATAAATTATACGATGACCGATGATATCAACTTCTACAAAATAGAAGACTTTAATGATGGTTACTTCAATATTGGTGCAGGTATTACATTTACCGGCGAAAGCATGAATTCTGATAAAGATAAAGACGGATTAACCAAGCGTGAAGAACTTGAAATTGGTACTGATCCAAATAATCCTGATACCGATGGTGACGGCTTAGACGACGGTGCCGAAGTTAAACAGTATAATACAGATCCTAAAAACTCTGATA
>DYHC01000132.1:1620-5128 GCA_020724325.1 Melioribacter roseus | reverse complement strand
CGACGGCGACGGCTTAAAGGATGGAGAAGAAGTTTTTACTTACAAAACCAATCCTGCTAAAGCTGATACCGATGGTGATGGTTTAAACGATAGCGAAGAACTATTGAAATTTAAGACCGATCCTCTTAAAGCTGATTCTGACGGCGACGGTTTGAAAGACGGTGATGAAGTTCTAAAGTACAAAACAGATCCTTTGAAAGCTGACACTGACGGTGATGGACTTAACGACGGCGAGGAAGTATTAAAACACAAGACAGATCCATCAAAAGTTGATACCGACGGCGGAACAGTAGGCGACGGAGTTGAAGTAAAACGCGGAAGCAATCCCTTAGACCCAAGCGATGATGTTCCTGTAACAGTAGTTGAAAAAGAACAGTCTTTTGATATGGTCTGGTTTGCTCTTAACAGCTCTAAGTTATCTAAAACCGCTAAGACAACTTTAGATAATGTTTATGATGCATTTGCAAAGCTTGAAGATGCAAAACTCTTTTTAAGTGGTCATGCTTGCTCATTAGGATCGGATGACTACAATATGACACTTTCTACTATGAGAGTAAATGCCGTTAAAGATTACCTTCTTAAAAAAGGAATGAATGCAAATGTAATTTCAACAGAATCATTTGGAGAAACCAAACCGGCATTCCCGAACGATAAAGAGAAGAATAGAAGCAAGAACAGGCGTGTTGAAATTAAAGCTACATATAAAGAAAAGAAATAACTAAGCCAAAAGCTTAGAAGCTTGTTTTAGAGTTAAAAGGGGCTTTGTAAGTCATAGACTTATAAGCCCTTTTTATTTTAATAAGATTGCAAAATAGATAAGTAATTATAGAGTTTATAAAAACCGTAGCGATAGGGTCAACTTTTATCAGAAAATTCTAAAATTAAGTTGACACCTATGCTGTTACTTGGGGTTTCTTAAAAGGAATTGAAACCTACTTTACTCTTTTATCTTTAATTCGAGCTGCTTTACCGGAAAGTTCGCGCAAATAAAAAAGTTTAGCTCTTCTAACTTTACCTTCGCGTATAATCTCCACTCTGGATATTTTAGGAGAGTTATAAGAAAAAATTCTTTCAACGCCAACACCGCTGGCAATTTTTCTAACCGTAAAAGTCTTGTTCAACCCAGCACCTCTAATGTTTATAACATCACCTTCATAAGGTTGAATTCTTTCTTTATCGCCTTCAATTACTCTTACGTGTACACGAATATGATCACCGGTTTTAAATTCCGGGATGTCCGATCTAATCTGATCAGTTACCATCTCTTTTAATTTGTCCATTTGTTACTCCAGCTTATTTATTTTTTTCCATTTGTCAGTTAAAATTTTTGATTGTTCTTCTTTCCATTCCTTAATTTTTTTTTCATTACCGGAAAGCAAAACTTCCGGGATACTAATGCCGGAGTATTGAGCCGGTCTTGTAAAATATGGAGCTTCTATTACATCGCCGTCCATCAGAGAATCATTAAGAGCAGATTCGCTGTCATTAAGAACGCCCGGTAAAAGCCGCACAACAGAATCAATTATTACTATTGCTGCAATTTCTCCACCGGTTAGAATATATCTGCCTATTGATATTTCATCGGTTGCATATTTTTGACGAACCCTATCGTCAATACCTTTATAATGACCGGCAATTATCAAAATGTTTTTAGCTAAAGAAAATTTGTTGGCAATTTTCTGATCATAAAATTTTCCGCCCGGGGAAGGAAAAATAACATGATCATATTTTCTTTCGGTCAATAATTTATCAATACATTCAAAGAAAGGTTCGGGTTTAAGAAGCATACCGGAACCACCGCCAAAGGGTTTATCGTCAATCTGTTTATGCTTATCGTGCGCATAATCCCGTAAATTATGCACATAGATTTCAACCTTTTTTCTCTCTTGAGCTCTCTTAATAATACTGGTATTCAGAGGACTAACAAGAGAGTCTGGCACCGCAGAGATTACATCAATTCTCATTTTCATAGAGCAGATGGCAGTTGGATACTAAATCAATTCTTTTCTTAACCGGATCTATTTTTTTTATATAATCCTTAATCGCCGGAATTAAAATATTTTTATTGTCATTATCACTAACAACATAAACATCATTGGCGGGCAGAACCAAAACATCAATCACAGTACCTAAAAGAACTAAGTCTCTATAAACTTTAGATCCAATTAAATCGTGAATAAAAAAAGTATTTTCACCCAGCTTAACTGAATCTTTTGCATCAATAAAAATTTGTTTACCGATAAAAATTTTTGCTTCGTCGGAAGTATTAAATCCTCTTATTTTCAGCAAAAACTTATCTTTTATTTTATCATCTTCTTCAACTACAAATTCTTTTTTGTTACCGAAGAACTCAATAAAAACCTTTTTCAGACTGTAAAACCTCTCACTGCAATCGGAATAAGAATAAATAATAACAAATCCATTAGAGCCATGCAGAGCAATAATTTTAGCAATTAAAATAAATTGATCCACAAAACAATCCGAACAGGGACTGGATTAATCTAAAATTTTTAAGATTGCCCGTTTTCCTTCTTTAGCTGCTATTGCAGTCAGCAAAGTTCTCATAGCTTGTGCAGTCTTACCTTGCTTGCCAATAACTTTGCCAACGTCTTCAGCTCCAACTTTTAGCGTAAGCTCAACAGTTTTTTCATCCGGAGTAACTTCATCCAGAGAAACACCATCGGGATTATCAACAAGATGTTTAGCAATAAATTCAATAAATTCCTTCATGAGAGTACCTATATTTAATGAATAAGGGTACGTATTTAAGGTGCCGGCTGAACCTTAAATGGAACAGCTTACTCGGAAGCAGTACCCTTTGCTTCCGCTGCACTATCAGACTTTATTTCAGCTTTTTCAGCGGATGCCTTTTTGCTTTTAGCTTTCTCTTCATGTTTTTTCAATTTGCTGGTAAGAGAAGCCTCTTTTAATTTTTTCCATTCATCAAGTTTAGCAGAAATCTGATCTTCCGATAAACCTTTTTTTGTCAATTCCTGTTTAAGAATAATTCCATGATTTGTCAAGATATTTTTAACAGTGTCTGTTGGTTGAGCTCCAACACCCAGCCAGTAAAGAGCACGATCCTCTTTTATATCAATTGTAGCAGGATTAGTTTTAGGATTATACAATCCGATCGCTTCAATAAATTTACCGTCTCTCGGAGAACGTGTATCAGCCGCAACAACCTTGTAGATCGGCTGTTTTTTCTTTCCCATTCTTCTTAGTCTTAACTTAACTGCCAATTTGTTTTTTCCTCCATTTGATTTTTAATTATATCTAAAATTTTTCAGGTTCATTATACCGGTTTTACCGGATTTTGAACTAACCATTTTTACCATCCGTTGCATTTCATCAAATTGCTTAATGAGGCGGTTAACATCCTGAATTGAATTACCGCTTCCCTTAGCAATTCTTTTTCTTCTGCTTCCATTCAATATTTTAGGATTTATCCGCTCCTTTTTAGTCATAGATTGAATAATCGATTCAACTTTAACCAGCTGCTTATCGT
>DYHC01000132.1:0-1610 GCA_020724325.1 Melioribacter roseus | reverse complement strand
CAGAACCAAGCCCCGGAACCATAGCAAGCAAGGATTTTAATGAACCCATCTTCTTAATCATTTTGATCTGCTTAAGAAAATCATCAAAATCGAATTTGCTGGCAAGTAATTTTTTTTCAAGGTCTTCAGCTTCCTTTTCATTAATCTGCTCCTGAGCTTTTTCAACAAGAGAAACTATATCACCTTTACCTAAAATTCTGGAAGCCAGTCGATCAGGATAAAAAAGTTCAATCGAATCCAATTTTTCGCCCAGACTAGTAAATTTAACAGGACGATTAACTACAGCACGTATAGAAAGGACACAGCCCCCTCTTGAATCGCCGTCAAGCTTTGTAATTACAATCCCGTCGAAATCAACTTTATCGTGGAAAGCTTTAGCAGAATTAACAGCATCCTGTCCGGTCATTGAATCTACTACAAATAAAGTTTCTGTAGGGTTTATTTTAGCTTTGATTGCGGCAGCTTCATTCATCATTTCTTCATCAACATGCAAACGACCGGCAGTATCTATAATTACTGTATTCAGACCATTTTCTTTAGCGTAGATCATTGCTTCGGAAGCAATCTTTACCGGCTCTTTACTTCCATCAATACTGAAAACCGGAACTGAAATTTGGGAACCAAGAATTTTCAATTGATCTATTGCCGCAGGTCGGTAAACATCAGCAGCAACTAAAAGAACATTTCTTTTTCTGTTTTTTAAGTACTTTGCTAATTTGGCACTGAAAGTAGTTTTACCGCATCCCTGCAAACCGATCAACATAATTGAGGTAATACCGGAAGGATTTAGTGTAAGCTCGGATCCGGTGCTTCCAAGAAGTATAGTTAATTCATCATAAATTATTTTGGTGATTAACTGACCCGGCGTAACAGAAGATAAAACTTCCTTACCAATCGCTTTTTGTTTTACATCTTCAATAAACTGTTTGGCAACTTTGTAATTTACATCAGCATCTAAAAGAACACGCCTGATTTCACGAAGAGTATCCGAAATATTCGATTCGGAAATTTTTCCCTGACCAGTAATTTTCTTTAAAGTACGTTCAAGCTTTTCTGATAATTCTTCTAGCATTGCCTATCAACTAATTAAAAGATAATAAAAAGGGGGTTCATTTCAAAAATTAATTATTTAATTTCCTCTTAAGGCATTCGCACCGGAAACAATTTCAATTATTTCTCTTGTAATAGAAGCTTGACGTTCTTTATTGTAAGTAAGATTCAAAGTTCGAATCATTTCTTTGGCATTTTCCGTAGCCATATCCATTGCAGTCATACGCGCGCCAAGTTCTGCGGCAAAAGATTCTAATAAGTATCTCCACATTGGAGCGTTCAGATGCTTTGGCAGCATTGTATTAATAATGCCAGATTTATCCGGTTCATAAATGTAATCCGAATAGATTTTATCAGCAGCCGTTTCTTCGAAAGGTTTAATTGGTAAATGCTGTTCAACTACTGTTTTTTGTTGAATTACAGATTTAAATTCGTTGAACACAACAAGTACTTTATCAATTTTTCCGGATAAATATTTGTGAGTTAATTCTCTAACAAGTCCGGATGCAAAGTCAAACTTTAAGTGCGAAAAAATTCCAGGGTATGAACCAGTTACGTTG
>DYHC01000131.1:4843-6052 GCA_020724325.1 Melioribacter roseus | reverse complement strand
GGCTGTATTACAAATAGAAGATTAACATTAAACTACAAAGATCGGGCAGATTATAACGATTTTAATCCGCCAGCAAACGGCGGACAGGTCCGCCAGCAAACGGCGGACAAGTCTGTTCTATCAGTTAATTCTGAGTCCATTTTTTTAAGGGATTATTGTATGACGACAAAATCTGAAAAGAAGGAAAAACCATTGAAAGCTAAAAGAACACCATTAAGACGATTTTTAGACTTTTTAAAAAACTTGTTCTTTGCAGCCATTGCTGCACTCTTAATTAAAACGTTTCTAATAGAAACATCACGTGTTCCTACTGGATCTATGGAAAACACAATTCTTATCGGTGATTTTCTGTTTGTAAATAAATTTATATACGGTGCTACATCACCTCGAACAATTCCCTTCACAAATATTGTACTTCCGTATTTTCAGATGCCGGCAATTCGCGAACCGGAACGTAATGATATAGTTGTATTCGAATATCCAGGCGACCGCGACGAATTATTTCCAATGTCTATTGATAATTATGTTAAACGATGCATAGGTATTCCCGGCGATACGATTTCCATCTATGATAAAGTAGTGTTTATCAACGGTAAAGAAGCATGGCGTCCGTCTCATATTCAGTATATTAATCCTTATACATCGCCGCCTGGCGTCGCTAATCCTCGTATATTTCCTAAAGGAGCCAACTTTAACGAGGATAACTATGGTTCGATTGTTGTCCCAAAGAAAGGTGATGTAATTCCGCTCTCTTTAAGCAATTTGGAAGCGTGGAGAACTATTATTGACCGCGAGTTCGGACGCAGGGTTGTAACTGTTGAGGGTAATCAGATTTTGATTGATAAAAAACCGGTCAATTCTTATACAATTACCAAAGACTATTATTTTATGATGGGAGATAACCGCGACGACAGCGCCGATAGCAGATTCTGGGGATTTGTTCCACGTGATAAAATTGTTGGACAGGCTTTCCTCATCTATTGGTCATGGAATCCGGCTATCCCGTTCTCAGATTTTTTTAATCTATTAGGTTCTGTCCGTATCGGAAGAATTGCAAAATTAGTCCATTGAGATTTAGAAATATCATTAATTATTTTAGATGGGTCTAAAAAGTAGTTTGTTTTTAGACGGTTCATTATTTTTTTGAAAGGTAAGAAATGAAGTTACTTCTTAATCTAATTTTGATCCTGCTTCTCCCGGTTAATTTAT
>DYHC01000131.1:0-4833 GCA_020724325.1 Melioribacter roseus | reverse complement strand
AAGTATCTGGTTTATTTCAAGGATAAAGGTGCCGATGCTCTAAAACTGAATAAGTCATCTAAGGTTTATCTGGAAGCAGAGAAATTATTAACTGCCGAAAGTATTGAAAGAAGAAAACAGGTTATGGGTGATAATTACATAACTGATGCAGACTTTCCGGTTAATGAAAAATATGTAAATACAGTTGAATCGTTTGGCATAAATATCGTTCATAAATTAAAATGGTTCAATGCCGTTTCGTGCTATTTGAATGATGAACAGAAAAACAAAATTCAATTCCTTCCTTTTGTAAAAAGTATTGAACCGGTAATAGCATTTAAGAAAAATGAACCGGTTGAAGGTTCATTAATCCCTCAAGCTCAGTTATACAAGACAAATTTTTTGTTAGATTATGGAGCTTCATTCACTCAAAATAATTTATCGGATATTCCAGTTGTTCACGATCTTGGAATAATTGGAGAAAATGTAATTATTGGTTTGCTGGATACCGGATTCAGATGGAAAACACAACCCTCGTTGCAAGGGCGGAATGTATTAACAGAACGTGACTTTATTCAGGGCGATAATACTACCTCAAATGAAACAGGTGATGCAAGCAATCAAGATTCTCACGGTACAAATGTTTTTTCCATAATTGGAGGATATGCGCCCGGTAATTTAATTGGACCGGCTTTCGGTTCAAAATTTTTGTTAGCTAAAACTGAAGATGTAAGATCTGAGAAAAATATTGAAGAAGACAATTATGCTGCTGCTCTTGAATGGATGGAATCCCTGGGAGTTCATATTACAAGCAGTTCGCTTGGATATTCAACGTTTGATAATGGACAAACATCTTATAGTTTTCAGCAAATGGATGGTAAATCCACAATTGTTGCACGAGCTGTTAATCTTGCTTTTGAAAGAGGTGTTTCTACATTTACTTCTGCTGGTAATGAAGGTTCTAATTATTGGGGAAATGGTGTAAGCGGAATACAGTCCCCTGCTGATGCACGTGATATTATCGCAGTAGGTGCAGTTACTAGTTTGAATGTAGTCAGCTCATTCAGTAGTAGAGGACCAACTTCGGATGGAAGGATTAAACCAGAAATTGTTGCACAGGGAACGAGTGTAGTATATGGAAATGCAGCCGGTTCTTACAGCTCTGGTAATGGTACATCTTATTCCGCTCCAATTGCAGCGGGCGTAGCCGCATTGCTTAAATCTGCTTTCCCTCATTTAACAAATAAACAGATTAGACAAATAATGCTTGAATCGGGTGATAATGTAAACTCGCCAAACAATGAGAGAGGATATGGATTAATTTCTGCTAAGAGAGCAGCCGCATATCCCAACATGAGTTTTGTTAATGGTCAACCGGTTATTAACAAAGCTTTTATTATTAACGGCGGAGTAAATGAAAGCACATTAAGAATTTTTATAAGGGAATCAAATCAAAATTTTGAACAAGCATATATGATAAAACGGAACAGTTATTCTTATACTTATAATGTACCATCATCGTTAGCTGATAAGATTATTGAATTCTATTTTACGTACCAAGGGAATGATGGTGTAACATATAGAGAACCTTCTGTAAATAACTATCTATTCAAATATGGAAGCTGGGCTATCGATAATGTTTTAACCAGTATAAAAGCGGATGAAGAAGTTCCGCTTCAGTTTTCGCTAATGCAGAATTATCCAAATCCGTTTAATCCGAGTACAACTATCGGTTATCAGCTGGCTAATAGCGGATATGTTCAATTAAAAGTTTACGATATTTTAGGAAGAGAAGTTACAACATTAGTTGATGAATACAAACAACCTGGTAAGTACAGTTCTACGTTCTACACTCTACGTTCTACACTATCTTCCGGGGTTTACTTTTATCGTTTAACAACTCCAACTGGTACACTAACAAAAAAGATGATCCTGATGAAATAGTGTCAAATGGCACTATAGTAAATAACGACAAATGGCGTAATAGTAAATTGGAAATACAAATGTCAGAAATCATTAACTCCCATCAATTAAAATATCTTCATTCGCTTAGACCTGAGCCAGATTCACTAATTTTGGAAATGGAAAAATTCGCTGAAGAAAGGAAAATCCCTCTACTCGACTGGAAATCAGCAGAATTGCTCGATCAGATATTACTTCTTATAAGACCAAAACGCGTACTCGAAATTGGAACCGCAATTGCTTATTCATCAATAAGAATTGCACGTAGATTGAAAAAGAAAGGAATTGTTGATACGATTGAAAAAAGTCTCGATAACATATCTCTTGCAAGCGAGTTTATTAAGAGAGCCGGATTGCAAAATCAAATTAACCTGATTGAGGGAAATGCAAAAGAAGTAATGCCCCTGCTCGATAAGAAATACGACCTGATTTTTATTGATGCAGATAAAGAAGATTATGAAAAGATTTTTTATTATTCATTGATGATGCTTAAAAAAGATGGTGTACTCTTTGTGGATAATCTTTTATGGCACGGTTATCCAGCTTCTTCCAAAGTACCTCCCGCATATAAGAATTCCACAAAATATATTAGAGAGTTTAATAAACTTTTTACTAATCAAAGTGTGCTTGTAACTTCAATTTATCCTGTAGGTGATGGAATTGGAATAGGAATTAGAACCTGATGGAATTTAGTAGAGACGCACAATTTATATTATCTGCAGTTGATCAGCTTGCTAAAGGGAAATTAAATTTTCGTGAGGACCTTGGCAGATTGATTGACCTTTCGATCCAAAATAAAAGAATTGATGTATTAGAAGATCTCTCTTTCCAGACGAAATATTCACAGGGCTTGCTTAAAATCGTACAGAACCGCGGTAATAAAATTGACGATCAATATTTTACTCAAATCCAGAAAGAGTTTGCAGAGTCAATTCAAAAAATTTCTTCCTTGATTCAATTAATTCTCTCCTCTTCACCGGAGTTTATTAAGCAGATTTTTACAGAAAAGTATTTACAAACATCACATTCAAGTTTATCAAATCTTAATAAACTCTGTTCCGATCTAGGATTTCTGAAATTGTACTTTAACGATTTGAAAAGGAAATAGACCGAGGAGGGGATTACAAATGTTAATCCCCGTCCAAATAGAAATGTTATTTGTGTTTTCTTAAAGTTTCGGAATACTTTTCTGCAACTTCCTGCACAGATTTACTGGAGATAAGGTTATAAATTCTGTTCCGTAAGTCAGCCCATTCGTCATGAAGCGGACATGGATTTTCTTCTGAACATTCTTTAAGTCCTGTAACACATTTCAGATTAATAACAGGGCCTTCAACTCTTTCAACAATTTCCAGAATAGAACTTTTCTTTGCCAAATCGGTTATCTTAAAACCACCACCTCTCCCCTTAAAAGAATCAACGTAGCCATATTTAGCCATCCTTTGTAATATTTTTGCAAGATAGTGAGCTGGTATATCTTCACTTTTTGCTATTTGGGAAGACATTATTAGACTGTCTTTTGATTGGCGAGCAAGAAAAAGTATTGCTCTTATTGCGTATTCGCCGGTTTTTGTGTAAATCATAATTGACCTTTTTATGAATAAAATTAATGTATATTTTGAGAGAAAGATATCCTAATTAAAATTAAGTAAATAGCCCTTCTTTGTCAATAAATTATTTTGAACAATTTTTTCAACTTTTTGAATTAGAGGTTCTACTTTTGTGTTATTGTAAATTAGATGAATAATTGTATTAAATTATAACCCCAAAAATGGCTATTCAATAATTCTACCAACAAACTGAGGGTAATATGTCTAAAACATTCGAAATAATTGAAAGAGTTGGTGTTTCAAACGAAAGTATTTCAGATGCAGTTAAATCTGTAGTTAACGAAGCTAATTCAGAAAAAAAAGTTAGCTGGTTCAACGTTGTTGAACAAAGAGGAAGAATTACAAACGATGGAAAAATTGAATTCCAGGTTGCAGTAAAAATTGGAATAAAATTAACTGAATAAAAAAAGGAGGAATAGAAAATGCCGCTAAAAGTAGGTGATGCAGCACCAGATTTCACATTAAAGAACTTTGATAATGAAGCTTTTACTTTAAGCAGCTATAAAGGTAAAAAGAATGTTCTTTTATTGTTTTTTCCGGCTGTTGGTACTTCTGTCTGCGAAAAGGAATTATGTTCCACGCGCGACAGTATGAAAGATTATGAAAATTTGGATGCCCAGGTTATAGCCGTTAGTGTTGATATGCCGTTTGCTCAGAAACTATGGAATGATAAACATCATTTTAATTTTCCTGTTGTAAGCGACTTTAATAAGGAGGTATCTAAAGCTTATGACGCAATATATGATACCTGGCTGCCAGAGAAGTTTGCACTCAAAGGTGTTTCTAAACGCTCTGCATTCGTAATTGATAAAAACGGTGTGATTCAGTATGCCGAAGTTTTGGATGTTGCCGGCAATGAACCTAATTACTCAGCCATACAAGAAACACTTAAAAAACTTTCTTAAGCAATTTATAGGACAGGCAATTAAATCTGTCCTTTTTTGTTTCTAGGAACTATTTTAAAAGAGTTGTTTGTAAATCTTTTATAAAGAAAGGGGATTAAATGGCTGAAGCTGGAAATACAGCTCCTTCTTTTTCATTAATGGATTCAAATGGAGTAAGAGTATCGTTAAAGGATTTTGAAGGCAGAAAAGTCGTTCTATATTTTTATCCTAAGGATGATACTCCGCGCTGTACAAAAGAAGCTTGCGATTTCAGGGATTTCTTCCCGGATTTTAAGAAAAAACAAATTACCGTTATAGGTGTTAGTCCTGATTCAATTGAATCTCATAAAAAATTTGTACAAAAATATAACCTCCCGTTTATACTTTTGAGCGATGAA
>DYHC01000130.1 GCA_020724325.1 Melioribacter roseus | reverse complement strand
AGTTGGCAGTGCTCTTGAATTTGCCGATTCCGCTACTATTGGACGTGCTTTCTTAGGACGGATTTCACTTTAATTCCGGAAACCTAATCTATGCAAAGTACATGGTTCAAGGATTGGTTCTCATCAGAAGAATATAATTTGGTCTATCTTCACCGTGATGATAACGATGCCAAAAAATTAATTAACCTTATTATTTCAACTATTGATCTGAACAAAAATCATTTGCTTTTAGATGCAGCTTGCGGCAACGGAAGACACTTAAACTATCTTCTTTCACTTGGTTATCATACAGTAGGTTTCGATCTCAGTTTTCCCTTTTTAATTCAGGCAAAGAATAATTCTTTGAAGTATGGTTTTAATCCTTTACTTATTCAAGCCGATATCAGAAATATTTTTTTCAAAAATAAATTTGATGCAGTTCTTAATCTCTTTACTAGTTTTGGATATTTTACTTCAGATGAGGAAAATTTTTCCTTCGCAAAGAATGCATTATCTTTTTTGAAAAAAGATGGTTTTTTTATTCTGGATTATCTCAATAAAGATTATCTCATTAAGAATTTAATCCCTTCTTCGCAAAGGGAAGTTAATGGCTATAAAGTAAAAGAGAGTAGAGAAATTAATAATGAAAGGGTGATAAAGAAAATTGAAATTACGAAAGGGGAGCAGTCGAAATGCTTTTATGAATCGGTTAAGCTCTATTCAATGGATTTTATACTTGAACATTTTTTCCGTTTTGGTTATAGTTTGATAAGTTTATTTGGTAATTATAACGGTAATCAATTTAATAATAATATTTCCGAAAGGTTGATAGCCATTTTTAAAAAATGACCTCCTCTACATTAAAAATATTGCCGTTTGTATTTATAATAGTTTCTTGCGACTTACTTACAACACGCACGCCTGAAGAACCGCATAAACCCGGATCAGGAAATATTCCGGCTACTACAACGCAGATTTTGTTTCAGAATTTTAAAACTTCTATTGAAGATAAAATTCTCGAGAACTATCTCTCTTGTTTTGTTGATTCTTCTTTCCTTAAAAAAAAGTTTCTTTTTATTCCTGCTACTGGTTCAGTTGCACATCATCCGGTTCTTAATAACTGGAACATAAACTCAGAAAGACAATATTTTAATAATCTTAAAAGTCAGGGAGCCATTATTTCCATCAGCTTCTCTAATAGGGTTAATACTCCTTTGGGCGATAGTGCAATTTATGCACTCGATTATTCTATTAATATATCATCAAATAATCTTACATTTGCAGGACCATATTCAGGTTCTGCATTATTTAAAATATTTTTAGATTCCCGTAACCAGTGGGTTATTGTAGATTGGCAGGATATTAAAAAGGAAAATCAGAACTCCTGGAGCGATCTTAAAGGGAGGACGTATTAAAAAGTTTCTCTTAATGGGAATTATTCCTTTAATTGTATTAAGCTGTATCAATCCCTTCGCGCCTTCAATCGATGAGAATCTCGGTAAAGATGGCGGGTTAATTAGCGATCAGAAATCTGTTAGCGGCGTTTTCCAAAATTTTCAGTACGCATATACATTTAAGGATACTTTGATTTATAGCAAACTTCTCGATCCTAATTTTATTTTTACCTTCAGGGATTATAATTTAGGTGTAGATAATAACTGGGGCAGGGATCAGGAAATGAAAGTTACTTACGGTCTGTTCCAAAATACTCAGCGGCTAGATCTTGTGTGGAATAATATCGTTACTATTACCGGCGACTCAACCCGGATTGTAAGGAGCTTTAATTTGACCATTACTTTTAATCCAACTGATATTATTTTTGTGGATGGAAGAGTTAATCTTGAACTTAAGAAAGATAAAGACAACAGATGGCGGATTGTTAGGTGGAATGATGAATCGAACTTCTAGAATAACATTGCATAATGTATAATGCAGAAAGTATAATGTATAATGTGGGCATAATTTATCATTTATAATTTATTGAGATGTTTTACTTAAAAGAAACTTTACGGATTTTTAAACGCTCGTCTGTTGCGGCAATCGTTACAATTACTATTACTACGATTGCAGTTTTTCTTACATCTCTTTCTCTGTTCTTGATATTTATATCACGAGATTTCTCAGACCGCATTAAACAGAACATTGAAATTAATCTTTATATTAACGACGCACTATCTAAAAACGAGATTGAGAAAATTAAAACTTCGGTTGAAGAGAAATTTTTTGTAAGTTCAACAAAATTTATTTCTAAAGAAGATGCAGTAAAAGATTTTATTAAGGAAACAGGGGAGGATTTTAGATCGGTACTTGATTATAATCCACTTCCAAATTCGTTTGTAGTTATTCTAAAATCTGGTATGTTTAATGAACAGAATTTCGAAACCTTTGTTGGTGAGCTAAAAGAAATTAGCGGTGTAACCGATGTCGTCTATGATTTTAATGTGGTCGTTCGTATCTTAAGAATATTACGTTCTCTGGAATATGTAATTTATATTGCTTCTATACTATTAATCCTGCTTTCGATTTATCTTGTCTATAGCAATAACAGAATTCAGTACGAAGGGAATAAGAATCTCTACAATACTATGAAATTAGTTGGCGCAAAAATTTCTGCCATTAAAATTCCAATTCTTATTTATAGTATTCTAATCGGATTATTCTCTTCTATTATTTGTTTTATAATAAATTACATTATTTTGAATTTATTGACTGCGATAAATATTAGTATTAAATTCTCAATTGATTTTAGGGTAATTCATATTATTACATTCATTACCGGTATTTCTCTTGGATTTATTGGAAGTTACTTTGCTTCAATGAAAATAACTCTTAATATTTTAGAAAATGAAAATATATCAAGGTAAAAAATGAATAGATTTTTTTTCTTATCGGCATTCCTATTTCTTCTTTTTTCTTCTAGTATTTACGCTCAAATAACTGATTACGAGCTGGGTTCTAAGACCGGCATAAGATATACTCAACAGAGCGGTTATTTTGATCTTTCGGATCCAGACGCTGTCAACATTAAAGTTGCGGTTTGGGGATTTGTCCGTTATCCGGGCAAATATTTGGTACCTTCCTACACCAACCTTTTAGACCTGCTTTCATTTGCCGGCGGTCCCAGCAACGACTCACATCTTGATGACTTACGTCTCTACCGTACTAAGGAAGATGGGACACAGGAAATGTTTGTATTCAATTTTAATGACCTACTTTGGGAATCTAAACTGGATTCTAAAAAAAGAACAATACCTTTTATAGAAGCTGGCGATATTCTTGTAGTCCCCGGCGCTCCTCGATATTATGCTAGAGACCTGGTCTCTATGTGGGCTACTATTCTTAGCGCTTTAGTTTCAATTAGTATTCTTGTTTTAAATCTTGTTAAGGATTAAAATGGATAACACAAATTTTTATAACAACGGTCAAGAAGTTCATACAATAAGAGATTACCTTAACCTGGTAAGATTAAATTTATTGCCGATTATTTTAATTAGTATAACCGGGCTTTTGGTTGCAGTAATATATGCTGCTAATGCGCCGAATATATATAAATCAACTACAGTACTCAAAATTGCAAAACCTTCTGGAAGTGTGCTTCAGGGGTCCCTTTTACCAGAGTTTCAAGATTTTGGCAGCGACCGTTTTATTGCAAATGAAATTGAAATTCTTAAGAGCTATAAACTGAGAGATAAAGTTGCCAAATCCCTGAGCGATTCGTTTAAGGTAAGCGGATACAAAAAAAGTTTCTCACTTATTCTTGAAGATTTTGAAGATAGAAATCCGGTTCTCAAATTAAGAAGTATTGAAAACATTGCTAAGGTTCTTCAATCGAGCGTTTCTATTGATCAAAAAAGAGGTCTGGATATTGTAGAGATTTCAGTCGAGTCTAAATCTCCAAAAGAAGCCGCTATTATTGCTAATGCTTATGCCGCTGCTTATAAGGAAATTAATTTAGCCAATAACCGTCAGCAATTGACTGCTATTAAAGATTTTCTTGCAAGTCAAAGAGATGAAAAACTACGCGAGCTTGGAACAGTTGAAGAAACTCTGCTTGCATACCAGGAGCAAAAGGGAATTGTTCAGCTGCCCGAACAGGCAAGAACTCTTATTGCTCAATCATCCGACTTTGAAGCCAAAATGAATGCTACCAAAATTGATCTTACAGTTGCTGAAAAAACATTAAACCAGTACAAAGCTGAATTGGAAAAACAGGATCCAGAAATTAAAGACTATATTGAAAGTCTTGCTACAGAACCTTATATAAAGAATCTTCAATTACAGATTGCCGATATGAAAACCCAGAAAGATCGTGCAATTGCAACTTCTGCCAATACACAAAGAAAAAATGAACTGATTAAGGAATTTGATACGAGAATTGAGGAATTGAGAAATAAATTGAATAATCAGCTTTCAGTTTACCGGGCTGGTGTCCTTGCATCAAGTCCAGAAGAAATCAAAGACCTTACCCGCAAAGTTCTTGAAGAAGAAGTTAAATACCAGGCATTAGTTGCTTCATACAAAAAATTAAATGAAATTGTTATTGAATATGATAAGCGTCTTAATAAATTACCAACCAGCACAATTGACCTTGCCAGATTGAATAGGGAACAGGCAGCATATGAAAAATTATTTACTCAGGTAGAAGAACGTTATCAGGAAGCAATAATAAATGAGCAGTCCGTTCCAGGGAATGTTTTAGTTATTGATGAAGGACTCGTTCCTATTTTACCATCCAAACCGAACCGTCTTATGATCGTTTTAGTCGGTTTAATCCTTGGAATTGGTATGGGTGTTACTTTCGCATTTGTTAGGGACCGTTTTGATAACACTATTAAAACCCCTGAGGATATTCAAAAAAGAAATATCAATATACTTGCATGGGTCCCTCATATAGATGGTATTGATACAGGTAATAAAGATTTTGAATTTATTGTTGCTAAAAAACCGGATGCCTCTGCAAGCGAAGCCTACCGTGCCCTTAGAACACGTATTAAATTTTCAAAAATTGACAAGGAGACGTTAAAAGTATTACTTATTACTTCGCCTACTTCACAGGAAGGTAAAACAACTACTTCTGTTAATCTTGCCGGAAGTTTTGCGCAAGCAAATTTTAAGACAATTATTCTAGATGCCGACTTAAGAAAGCCGAGGATTCATTCTATCTTTAATCAAAAACGTTTTCCAGGATTTACTGATTATTTCTTTGGTCAAACCTCATATGAAGACATTGTTCGCTCCACTGAAGTTAATAATCTATTCTACGTAAGTGCCGGAACTATTCCTCCTAACCCTTCAGAAATATTAGGTTCTACTCAGATGGAAAGTTTTATACAGAAGTTAAAGAACAATTTTGATTATGTAATTATGGATTCGCCTCCTTTAATAGCAGTTACTGATTCTGAAATATTAGCCCAGGTTGTTGATGGAACTATACTTGTAGTTTCAGCAAATTACACCGAAATGGAGCTGCTCGAAAAATCGGTCGAGATTCTCAAAAGAGATAACTCTTCTTTCCTTGGTGTCTTACTTAATAATTTCAGTTTTAGAAGCGGCTATAGCTCTTATTATAAATATTATTATTACTATTCCCGTGGTTCAAACGGTTCTAAGAAAAGCCGGATGAAAGTCTAAATGAACAAAAAGGTTGCTGTTGTTACCGGAGGTGCCGGATTCCTCGGCTCTCACCTTTGCGATCGGTTAATTTATGAAAATATTAAAGTTATTTGCCTCGATAATCTTCTTACGGGTCGACTCGAAAATATTGAACACCTGTTCGGTAATGAAAATTTTCAATTCATTAAACTCGATGTAACAAATTTTATTCATGTACCTTCAACTGTTAACTATGTTCTCCATTTCGCTTCTCCAGCAAGTCCAATCGATTATCTTAAATTTCCAATTCAAACTCTTAAGGTCGGGTCTCTTGGTACACATAAAGCTTTGGGATTGGCAAAAGAAAAAAAGGCACGGTTCCTGCTCGCCTCAACCTCAGAAGTTTATGGCGATCCTCTAATACATCCTCAGAAAGAAGATTATTGGGGAAATGTTAATCCCGTTGGTCCGCGCGGAGTATATGATGAGGCAAAAAGATTTGCTGAAGCAATTACGATGGCTTATCACAGGTATCATAACCTTGAGACAAGAATTGTACGAAT
>DYHC01000129.1:3490-6157 GCA_020724325.1 Melioribacter roseus | reverse complement strand
ACCTCCAATTTATTCTTAATAACTCACAGAATACATAACAATTGATGTTAACGGATAACACCCGGATGTAATGTTTAATTTATCTCTTATATTTTATTCTATGATTTATTTTGCGATAAAGGAATTTAATTTTCAATAACAGCGATAGTTTTGATAAGTATGGTCTTCAAGAGTATTATTTGAGAGTAGATATAAATCGCATGAGAATTCTATGGAATTATTTCAAATTGTTCAAGTCAAAAAAAGTAATCCCGACTGGTTGTCGCGATTTCAATGATAATTCTTGAAATACTTTATTAATCTTTAAGATTTCTTAGGTTTTTTATAAAATTACTTAAGATAAATCATCTTCTTGCTTTGTGCGGAACCATTGACTGATAATTTGTAGAAATAAACACCGGAACTTAGTTGAGAATTGAGAATTGAGAATTTAGAATTGTAAATACCGGCGTTCTGAAATTCATTTACTAGTGTAGCAATTTCATTGCCAAGTATATCGTATACTTTCAAAGTAACAAAATCTGCTGCCGGTAGCTGATAACGAATTACTGTTTCGGGATTAAATGGATTAGGATAATTCTGATATAAAACAGATTTATATGGAATGTATGGTTCCGCCGAAACAGACGATGGTATTCCGAAATCAAAATCGGCATAGACTGGCAAGTGATCCGAGCTGTAATAAAGCGCATCGGCTACTTCTTGTCCAACGGCACTATTCCCGGCATCGTTTATAGAGCGGTCGAAATGCTGTCCATCGTTTCCGAATGCGGTGTAGCTTCCGGAAATATATTTAACGCGGTTACTCCCTAAAAGTGTTGGCGAAATCATCAAAAAATCGAAACGATCATCCAATCCTCCCGTTGCACCTCCGTCCGGCAAACTTGACCATCTGGTTGATTGGGTATGGTGTGCGGCATAAATCTGATTGTTGAATACACCAGTAATTGGAGTTGGGTCTACAAAATATCCAGCCGATTCTGTATCGGTAAGTTTTAAGTATGCCGGCTCTAATGAGCTGTAAATATTAAAGTCGCCAACTATCAAATAATAAGCGCTGCTCGAAATTGTTGCTGTTCGTCCTCTTAATGTATTTACTTCTTTTAGCCGCCTCTGCTCATTTGCAGTTCCGGTGCTCGATTTCAAGTGTGCGGAATAAATTATAATCGTGTCTTTAGTAAACTTGTGAACAAACTTAAATTCAGAAATATCTCTTTCGGTTTGACCGGGGTCCGCCTGAATTACAATAGGAATATTTTCCAAAAAGGTAAACAGCGAATCCTTATAAAAGACAGCGTTATTGGTTTCGTTTACTGCTTGATTGGGGAAAAATGCACCGGCTCTGTATTTAGTGTTTAATACGCGGGTTAAAAACTGCTCAACGGAATTTAATGTTTTAATTTCCTGAAGAACAAGAATATCGGGCTTAACCGCATTAACAATTTTTTTGTAATAGATATTTCGAGAATCGTTCTCAAAATCAGTGTAATTAAGAACATTATAAGTCATTATTCTGGCTTTGTTCTGAGCAAAAAATAAAGACGTGATGCAAATTAAAAATAAAGCAGCAGCGGCAAGAATTTTTTTCAATTGATTATTCCTTTTATAACGTCAATCCAAAAATAGGAAAAGCTAATTTCTAATTCAGTTTTCTTTTTACGGTGAAAACATTCTTTTTATTATGTAATTTCCATTCAATAAACTTTCTTGTATGATCAGAAAAATAATTGCTTTTACAATAATTGCTCTTTTATTGGTTTCTTGTGATAATGATTTGCCGGTTATTGAAAAGCTGAGCGATACTAATTACGAGCTAATCGATCAGAATAAAAATCCGGTTTCTTTCCCGGCATTTATTAAAGGAAGTACAACAGTTGCGGGCTATATTTTTACAAATTGCCCGGATATTTGTCCGCTCACCATCAACAACATGCGCTTAATTCAAGAGAGATTGAAAAAAGAAGAGGTTAAAGACGTTGAATTTGTGTCTATCAGTTTTGATCCTGAAAATGATACGCCCGAAGTCCTCAAAAAATTTTCGGAGATACGAAACCTGAATTTAGACAACTGGACTTTCTTAACCGGCGAAAAGCCAATTATTGATAAGCTGATGAAACACGCGGGCGTTGTTGCGCTTCCCGGCGATTCAACCGTTTTTCCATCCGGCAAAGTAACTTATTATTATGTTCACACGGACAGGATTCAGCTGATAGATAGCAAAGGAAGGATAAGAAAAAATTATCCGGGCAGTTCCATCAACATAGATGAAATTATAAACGATATTAAATCACTCTAATTTATTAGGGAGTTTTTAATGCAAATAAAATTGATAATTCTATTTTTATTTTTAGCATTGGGTTTAAATTTTGCACAGAACAATAATAATCGAAACATCGGCATTACGATTAATAATGCATGGATACGCACTTCTGCTATGGGCTCTAACACCGCCTTATTTTTTGAAGTTGTTAACAGTTCCGATAAACCGGATACACTCCTTTCTGCCGAATCAAAATTAGCTAAGGCAGTTGAAGTACACGAGACATTTAAAAGAGAAAATGATATGATGGGAATGCGCAAAGTAAAATTTGTTGTTATTCCCCCTAACAACACAATTAAGTTTAAGCCGCGAGATCTTCACGTTATGCTTATTAATCTGAATAAAGA
>DYHC01000129.1:0-3480 GCA_020724325.1 Melioribacter roseus | reverse complement strand
CGAACGACAAAGGCGAAGTAACCCTTGTCTTTAAGACTGCCGGCAAAATAAAAGTAAACGCTCTTGTTCGCGATATGCAGATGACAAACAAATAGAGTTGATAATTAATCAACAAATGAAAAACAAGAATTCAACGTGAAGAGATAAAATTATGAAATCGGGCTTTAGTATAAATCGACTTATAACTCAAATATTTTTTCTGGTATCTACAATGAATTTAATCGCACAAACAAATTTTGATCCGGCAAGGTCTCTTCCAAATGAAATTAATGGTTGGAACAATGAGCAAAGCGATCGGCTCTTTGATAATGAAACACTCTTTGATTATATAGACGGCTCTGCAGAAATGTTCTTAAGCTTTGGTTTCTCAAAAGTGTTCAATCGCATTTATTCGCGTGATAACCAGCCCGATATAATTGTTGACATTTTTTTCATGAATTCATCTTACGATGCTTATGGCGTATTCACACATTCGGTTGGTAAGCTGGAACATGAGTTTGGTCAACAATCCCAGCGCTCAGAAGGAGCAATAATTTTCTGGAAAAGTAATTATTATGTTTCAATTCTTTGTCATCCCGAAACGCCCGAATCGAGAAATACAATATCAAAACTTGCCGGATTAATTGACGAATCGATAAAAGAAACAGGTCCGCTGCCCGAAGTTATAAATTACATCTCCAAAGAAAATCTAATTGAAGAAAGCGTGAGGTACTTTCGTCATTACAATTGGCTCAACTCTCACACATTTATTTCCAACTACAACATTCTTAACATAGAACAGAATACTCATGGAATATTGGCGCGTTATAATACAGAAAGCGATAGCGTAATATTCCTTTTGATAATGTATCCGGATGAATCGGATGCCGGATTAGCATTAAATAAATTTATTGATAGTTACACGGAAAAGCTTATTCCTGGTCAAATTAAGCAGACCAAAAACAGCTTGTGGCTGGGCGTCAATAGAATAAATAATTTTGTTATTGGAATATTCGATTCATCTTCTAAGGAACTTGCAAGTATTATTCTGGATAGAGCGATTGCAGTAATAAATAAATAGATCGATCAACAGCGAGGATAGAATGTCACCAAAGAATTTAACAAGGCGTGAGTTTATTAAAACCGGTACCTTGGCGGCAGCAGCCGGTACGTTACTTATTAATAATCCTCAATCGTTATTATCTGCGCCTAAAGAAAAAGTACGCGTTGTATTAATCAGAAACAAGAGTGTATTAAGCGATGGCGGTAAATTGAACCCGGATATTATTCAGGAAATGCTGGATGAATCAGTGAGGGTAATTTTCAATACAAAAGAGACTAATCAAGCGTGGAAAAAAATTATTAAACCCGATGATGTTGTTGGAATTAAAACAAATGTATGGAGTTATTTACGGACTCCCGCCGAATTAGAAAACGCAATTAAGAAACGGGTTATGGAGTGCGGCGTTACAGAAGAGAACATAAGTATTAAGGACCGCGGCGTTCTAAGGGATCCGGTTTTTCAAAAAAATACCGCGCTTATCAATTCCCGCCCGATGAGAACTCATTATTGGTCCGGGGTTGGCGGCTTGATTAAGAATTACATTATGTTTGTTGAAAGACCATCTGCTTGGCATGGTGATTCGTGTGCGGATCTTGCAGCTCTCTGGAAACTTCCCGTTGTTGCAAACAAAACACGATTGAACGTTTTGGTTATGTTAACACCTCAATTCCACAATATTGGACCGCATGGCTTTAGTCCGGAATATGTCTGGAAATATTACGGATTAATAGTTGGTGTTGATCCGGTTGCTTGTGATGCGGTTGGATTAAAAATAATTGAAGCGAAGAGAAAAGAGTATTTTAACGAGGCTAAACCCCTTAACCCGCCGGCTAAGCATATTGAACTTGCCGATACAAGACACAATCTTGGCATTGCTGAAATGGAAAAAATTAATTTGATAAAAATTGGTTTTGAAGAAGGAAGGTTTATTTGATTTAACCAGACCGGCAGATACTATTACTGCCGGTTTGTTTTTAATTTGCTGCCCAAAATTATTTTGTAATTTCTTTAATCCACATATTAATTATTTCGAGCGCTTCCGAAGAGAATGTTTCTTCAATTACGCCATATTCATTGGGAGAACCGGTTAAACAGTTTTGAAAAAGATGGTTTAATCCGCGCAGCTCAACTATTTTAAAATTTTTATTGCCGGCAGTTGTTAATGCCTCTCCTATCTTCCTTAAATTTTCTTTTGCCGAAACCTGTAAATCTTTTTCCCCATTAAGCGCCAGAACCGGAATCTGAATGTTTTCTAAATATTCCATGGGATCGAACTTAAGGAAAAATCGAAACCACGGACTTAATAATGTTCTTGCCATCTGGTTAAAATTATCACGGCTGTATTCCGGACTCTTTTTTTCCTCTTCGGTTAGATTTGCGGTTTGTTCTTCGAATAATTTTTCAAGTTCTTTGTAAGCAAGAGCGCTATCCGGCTGTTCAACAACTATTTTATAAGCGGCTTTGTTTGTTTTAACACTTTCTTCAACCTTATCCAGCGGTGTTCCATTTGCTTTTAATATCAGCTCTGTTTGCAATGCAAGCAAGTCGCATCCTTTCATCCCAGGTCCAGCAAGAAGTATAATGAATGCAATATCGTTGGAGTTAGAAGCAGCCATTGGGGCAATCATTCCGCCTTCGCTATGACCAATAATTCCAATTTTTTTATGATCGACATCGCTGCGGGTTTTAAGATAATCTACAGCTGCCAGCGCATCTGTAGCAAAATCTGCCGAAGTAGCCGCGGCAAAGTTTCCTGTTGATTTACCAAATCCGCGGTCGTCGTAACGCAGCACCGCTATTCCGCTGCGAGTTAGATAATCTGATATTACAAGAAATGGTTTGTGCTTAAAAATGGTTTCGTCTCTATCCTGTGCTCCAGAGCCGGTGACCAACACTACAGCCGTGAAGTTTTCCCCCTCTTTGGGAAATGTAAACGTTCCAGCTAATTTTATTCCGGCGGTTTTGTTTTCGAAAACTACTTCCTCTTCGTTGTAAGGGAAGGGAGGATTTGGTGTCTGCGGTCTTTTAACTTCTGTAAGCTTTTCAACTTTTTTAAGAATGAGAGGAAGCGTTAACGATGCTTGTTTAAAAATACCCGCGGCAGACATACTGTCTTTATCAATTTTGCCGGAGTATTTTGCCATTAAAGAGGCGACTTCAAATTTAAGGCTATCTTCGGTTATTGATATTGAGCTAACAGGAATGTTTTCTACGTTTTGATCCGGACTATCAAGTTTAGCGGTAATTAAACCTTTTTGATCTGTTGTAGATTTTAGCACGAGACGAAGCGTTACTCCGCCTATCTTCAATTTTCCTTCCCAGTATTCTGTTTGCTGTGCAATTGTAAGTGTGGTGAATAAAAACAATAATAGTATAGATCTTTTCATCATCAATTCTCCTGACCTGAATTATTATTTAAATCGAGCTTTCTATTGTTT
>DYHC01000128.1 GCA_020724325.1 Melioribacter roseus | reverse complement strand
CGCTTTGCGGGATTCGGAATGACGTTCCTCAGTCACTTCGTTCCTTCGGAATGACATTTCTCAGTCTCCCAACAAGTCGGACTTCTTCGAAAGGAACCTTCTAAATTTTTTAGAAGTCTATTTTATAAACTGTACAGGGAATTTTACGCACTTTTATTTAGATACTTATTATCCCTTTGGATTTTTTAATTAATAAATTTATTTTGCATGCGCCTTGTCGAATAAAATTTCATTTAGAAAGAATATAATGCATATTACAAATCCCCAACGGCTGTTTCTAACTACTTTGATGTTATACCTAATTACTATTCCCGTTTTCGGTCAGCCGGTGAGAGATACGCTTAAGTATAAGACAAATCCTAATTACGAATTGCAGACGAGTTTGTTCGGTCTTTACAAAACCCGCCAGGCAGATATAATTATGCTGGGTAATTCATTAACTGCCGGTGCAGACTGGGGCGAGCTGCTCGGTCGTTCTAACGCTGTGGGAAGAGGAATCCCCGGAGATATTATTCAGGGTTATACTGCAAGATTAGATTACATTCTTAAATTGAAACCCAAAATTGTTTTTATACTTGGCGGATTAAATGATATTTACGGCTGGACTCCTGTTGAAGAGATCTTTTCAGATTATGTAAAACTTATCCAAGCTCTGCGGACAAACGGAATTGTTGTAGTAATTCAATCCACTACATACGCGGGCAGAGATTGGGGAAAAGGATGGGGCGGAACTCCGGAAAATAACTCCGGAAGAAATAAAGAGGTTGATAAACTGAATAATCTGCTCTTCGATTACGCTAAGAAAAATAATATGGATTTTATTAATCTTAATGCTAAAACTGCTGCAAGAGACGGCTTTTTACGTCCCGAACTGACCTACGATGGTATCCACTTTAATTCTGAGGGATATAAAATTTGGGTAAGAGAGGTTGAAAGAGTTTTAATAAAATATAAAATGTAATCTGTACTCTCAGATAAAATAAGGATAATTAAATGAACTCAGAAAACAATATTCAGAAGCCGCTATCATTAATATTATTGGTGATTGTTATTCTATATCTAATCTCATTCATTAATGTTAATTATGATTTAGCGGGAATAAACATTAGACAGATAGATATTTTTTCCGATATTAAAATCGAACAAGAAAATAAGGAGTTAAATAACAACATAATTAACCAACAGTATGAGCAACCTGTCTTATCGGCTGCGCTACTAAATCCTTTTGCTTCTCTAAATAATTTGTTTGGCTTGCTAAATCTGGAAAACGAGAACTCTTCTTTATTATCGATACAGGGCGTAAAAACGCCGCTAATCGGAAACACAAAACAACTTTCATTCTTTTTTGATGCATTAAAAAACAGCAAAACAAAATCTGTCCGAATTGCTCATTACGGCGATTCAGCAATAGAAGGTGATCTTATAACGGCAGATTTACGTGAAGAACTACAAAAGAAATTTGGAGGCAATGGAGTTGGCTGGTTAGGAATTGTTTCCCAGGATATTACTTTCAGAACAATAACCAAGCATAGTTTTTCCGTTAATTGGGAGAATGCCGCGCTCTATACTAATAATCCAAAAGGTTATCCGCTCGGCATAAGCGGCGAGGTTGCAATTCCAAAAGGAAATGCCTGGGTTCAATACGAAACAACAAGAGCAAGACGATCCTTAAAAGATTTCAGCGTTGTTAAATTATACTATGCAAATGCTAAGAACTCACAAATATTCTATTCGTTCGATGGCGGCGCTAAACAATCTGTTCAATTAAAAACCGGAAGCAGCGTTCAGGAACTTGTAATTAAACCTGCTGGAAGAGCTAAGGTTATTAAATTAGAATTCCCTGTGGCAGATCAGGCGCATTTTTACGGAGTTAGTCTGGAAAACGAAACCGGCTTATACATTGATAACCTTCCTTTAAGGGGAAACACAGGAGTTGATATTGGGCAGATTTCTCAGACAATGCTAAAGGAATTTGCAAAATATTTTGATTATAAATTAATCATATTAGAATTCGGATTGAACATTGCCGGTTCAAGCAAGACGGATTACTCCTGGTATGAACGAGAAATGTTAAAAGTAATTAATCATCTTAAACAAGCTTTTCCAAGAACAAGCATTATAATGATAAGTGTTCACGATAAATCGATGAAGAAAGGTTCGAACTTTGTTACAGACCCGGCAATACTCAAACTTTTAGAAACACAAAAGAATATTGCAAAGCAAGCCGACGTTGCTTTGTGGAGTATGTTCGATGCAATGGGCGGAGAAAACTCTATGCCCAAATGGGTTAATGCAAATCCCCCGCTGGCATTTAAGGATTACATTCACTTTAATGATCAGGGCGCTGCTAAAATTGCTCAATTGTTTCTTGAATCATTATTAACTGAATTTAGTAAATACAAATAATCTTAGAATTAATTCTCTGGAATCATTATGAGTGAATTCAATTTTAATATTGAAGAGGCGCCAACTCTCTGGAAACGTTGGAAATTAAATTCAGAAAGAAATCCTGACCGCGACGCAATTGTTCATTGGGTTGCCGGACAGGAACCATTTAGATGGACTTACAAAAATCTAATTGATTCAGCAAAGAGATTTTCGGTTAAGATTAGAGAGCTGGGAATTAAACCCGGCGAAGTATGTGCAACAATAATACGTCATAATCCAAAATTTTATCCGCTCTATCTCGGGATTTCACGCGCCGCCGCTTTACCGGCTGTGCTGGCTTATCCTAATCCCAGACTTCACCCTGATAAATTTAGGCAAGGGCTTGAAGGAATGGCTCTTCGTTCCGGACTCGATTATATCCTAACTGAACGCGAACTTGAGCCAATTGTAAAACCATTAATAGAAAAAACCGGCAGCACTATTAAAGCGGTTTACTTTCCTTTGGAATGGGAATTTAACGCCGAACTTGATTCAAAACTTGATGCCGAAGTTGAAGAGGTTGCTTCGAAAACTAAAGATACCGATCCAATGCTTCTACAGCATTCATCTGGAACAACGGGATTACAGAAGCCGGTTGTGCTTTCTCACCGTGCAATTTTATGTCATGTTAAAAACTTAGGTGCCGCATTAAAATTAACAGAGAAAGATAAAATTGCAAGCTGGCTTCCTCTTTATCACGATTTCGGATTAATTGCGGCTTATCAAATTCCTCTTGCTTACGGAATTACCTCTATTCAAATCGATCCTTTTGAATGGGTTCTTGCACCGGTACTTCTTCCGGAAGTTATTTCCAAAGAAAAAGCTACAACCTCATTCTCTCCTAATTTTGCATATAACGTTCTTGCAGAAAAAATAAATGAAGAGGAATTAGAAGGGCTTGATCTATCGAGCTTAAGAATTATTGTTAACGCAGCAGAACCGATAAGACATGACAGTCACGAAAAATTTATTGCCCGTTTTAAGAAATACGGATTAAATCCACTTGCTTTAGCTGGATTGTATGGAATGGCAGAAGTTACTTTAGGTGCAACACTTACGGAGCCCGGTAAACCAATTCCGGAATTAAGTGTTGACAGGAATGAACTATCACGCGGAATTATGAAACTTGCAAATAAAGATTCTGTACTTCGTGTTTGCGTTTCTTCCGGGCAGCCAATTGACGGATGCAAATTAAAAATTGTAGACGAAAACAGAAATGAAATTGAAGACGGACTTGTAGGGGAAGTTGCCGTTACTTCAGCTTCTATGTTTGACGGCTACAGAAATTATCCGGAAAAAACTACAGAGGTTGTTGCAAATGGAATGTATTACAGCGGAGATTATGGATTCCGATGGAAAGGCGAATATTATATTATTGGCAGAAAGAAAGATATTATTATTTGTGCCGGAAAAAATATTTATCCTGAGGATATTGAAGATGTTATGAATAATGTAGACGGATTAATACCCGGAAGAACAATTGCCTTTGGGCTGGAAGATGTTGATATGGGAACCGAGGTTGTTGCTGTTGTCTCTGAAACAAGAGCGGAAACCGATGAAGATAAAAATAAAGTTAGGATGAATATTCTTAAAGCCGGAATGAGTATTGACATAATTATTCACAAAGTTTACCTTGTACCTCCAAGATGGCTTATTAAAAGTTCATCCGGTAAACCAAGCCGTAAAGCAAATAAGGAAAGATTAATTAGCGGAACCGATCAATTAGTCTGGAGCAGATAATGATTTCAAAAGAACTAAAAGAAGTTATATTAACTCAGCTTAACCTGGACGACTTTGATTTTAAAGATGAAACAATAGCACCCGAAGTTCCAGGATGGGATTCTCTAAATCACATAAATATTATTCTTGCAGTTGAAGAAAAATTCAAAGTAAAATTTAAAAGCTATGAGCTGCTGCGGCTTAAATGTGTTGGCGATTTGCAGAAAATGCTCGATTCTAAACTGAACAAATAATTCTAATCCCGTTTTGAATATAGACATAAATAAAATTTTTCAGATACTCTCTTTCAATCCGGATGATCCGTTAATTTTTACAACCGGATTGTTCCTTGTTCTATTTTTCTTCTTCCTTCTCATTTATAATTTTCTGTTGAATAAACCATCGCTAAGAATCGGGTTTTTAATTCTCTTTTCATTTTACTTTTATTATAAAGCCAGCGGTTATTACGCGTCTATTCTAATAGTTTCTGCAGTCATAAATTTTTTTATTGCGCGGTGGATTGCTTCAACCGAGAATTTTACTATTAAACGATTTCATCTGTTTCTTTCTATCGTAATTAACATCGGAATACTGGCTTATTTTAAGTACACTAATTTTATACTACAGACCTTTAGCAATATTGCTCAAAAGGATTTTAGTCCGCTCGATATATTTCTTCCAATCGGAATTTCATTCTATACTTTTAAGTCGCTCAATTATGTTTTTGATGTTTACTTAGACACGCTGAAACCAACAGGAAGTTTCCGCAACTTTTTATTATACGTTTCATTTTTCCCAAACATTCTTGCCGGACCAATTGACCGCGCTTCGGACTTTTTACCGCAAATTGAAAAAGAACCTTTTATTTCGAGAGAAGATTTTGGAAAGGCAATATTCCTTATTTGTCTTGGGATAATTAAAAAGGTTGTAATTGCAGATTACATAAGCATAAATTTTGTGGATCGCGTTTTCGATTACCCTGCTCGATTTACAGGCGTTGAAAACCTTCTTGCAATTTATGGTTACGTGCTTCAGGTCTACTGCGACTTTTCAGGATATTCCGATTTAGCAATAGGAATTGCACTTCTATTCGGATTTAAGTTGATGGAAAATTTCAACTATCCATTTAAAGCAACTGGCATAGCGGATTTCTGGCGGCGCTGGCATATCTCGTTATCTAAATGGCTTCTCGATTACTTGTTCAGACCGATTCAAATGAAATACAGGAATCTCCGCACTCTCAGCAATGTAATAGCTCTATTTATTACATTTTTAATTTGCGGAATATGGCATGGTGCCGGATGGAATTTTATTCTTTGGGGCGCTCTGCACGGTTTTATGATTTCCTTTGCCATTATTATTCAAAAACCACGTGCTAAAATTTTATCGGCTCTCAAAATTTACAATACAAAATTTCATAAGTTTTTTCAGATCGTAATTACATTTCACCTGGTTGCTTTTTCATTTATGGTTTTCAAGAATAGGGATTTCCAAACTGTTCTCGATATGATAGAACAGATTGCTACATTTTTCCACAGCGAGGTTTTTATTCAGTTTGTTGAAAAGCTTCCCGTAATATTCGGGTTGATTGTAGTTGGTTATCTGTTTCATTTTCTGCCTTCTCGGCTTGAGAAGTTCAGCATCAATTTCATCTCATCTATTCCATTGTTTGGTAAAGTCTTAGTTTTGGTTATCGTAATATGGGTTGCTGCACAATTTAAGTCGGCAGATATCCAGCCATTTATTTATTTCCAATTTTAGTGCTGCTTTATTACTCAGATGCTTCTGAAAAATTTGGAAGGTTCTTTTTGAAGGATCCCGACTTGTCGGGAGACTGAGGAACGCAATAATCTTGAAGGTCATCAGGAAATAAAAAGCATTCGTTGACCTTCAAGGTTGAGAACTCTGATCATGATCTTACTCATGCTCTTTACATACTGAAAGTCTGATAACCTTGAAGGTCATGAGAAGATAGATGACAACTCTTGACCTTCAAGGTTGAGAACTCTGATCATGATCTTACTCATGCTCTTTACATAC
>DYHC01000127.1:5941-6188 GCA_020724325.1 Melioribacter roseus | reverse complement strand
TGCTTATTACGACATCTGTAAATTGAAACAACAAGCGGATTATATTATTGTGATATATCATGGCGGGAATGAATATTATCCGTTACCGAATCCAGAAATGAAAAAGAGTTTTCGCTATCTTGCCGAGCTCGGTGCAGATGCCGTTATTGGTCATCATACACACGTATATAGCGGGTATGAAATTTATAATTGTAAACCTCTTGTTTACAGTCTTGGAAATTTTTTCTTTTCGTATCCGGGTGAACCC
>DYHC01000127.1:0-5931 GCA_020724325.1 Melioribacter roseus | reverse complement strand
TTTGGTTTGATTTGTACACTTAATATAAGTAGTGAAATAACCGTAGATCTGCATCCCATCATTCAGTGTAGGGATAAAGTAGAGACTAAAATGGCTGGAGAAACAGTTAAACAAAAAATGTTAAGTAATATATCTCAGCTTTCCGAATGGATTCAAAACGAAGAAAGTCTTATAATTTCATGGGATGCATTCTGTGAAACTAAGCGGGTTGCTTATATTAAGCAATTTCCCTGTTTTTCATCGCTATTAAAAATAGCCTTGAAAATTGGCATTCCTTTGAAATACTTGCTACCGGAAAGCCGGGTAATAGGTTATGAAAACATGCTCAGATGTCAGGCGCATTTTGAAATTATTAAGTATATTTTAAAGAAGAGAGGCAATTAAATGGGTGGGGAATTATTGGTTGGAATTCACCGCGCAATCCATAATAAGATAGACTCTGATCTTGAAGTCTACAGACAAATACTTTCGTATAATAAAATTTCTTACATTAATCTTGATTCAAGCGATATTGATTTTTGGAATAGGCTAAATGATGTAACTCATTTTATCTATAGATGGTCTCATGCCCACTCGGATCATCAGATTGCCAATTCTATAATTCCTGTCATTCAATATCAAAAGAAAATAAAATGTTTTCCAAACTGGGCGACCTCTTGGCATTATGATGACAAGATTAAGCAAACTTATTTGCTAAAGGAAAATGGCTTTCCAATTTGTCAATCATTTATATTTTATCATAAAAAGCAAGCCATCGATTGGGTAAATTCAACCTCTTATCCGGTAGTATTTAAGTTAAAAAATGGTGCTGGATCACTCTCAGTTTATATTATAGACTCAAAACGTAAAGCCCGCTCTTTATTAAACAGGATGTTTGGTAGTGGCATTTTACAAACTGATGTTTCATTCAGGTATCTTGCTAAAACTCTTAACTTCGATCTACAAAAAATATTTCGCTTTTATGCTATAAATTTTCGTAACAGATATTACAAACCTGAGAAACAAAATATATGGTTAAGACATAAGAATTATGTTTATTTTCAGAAGTTTCTGCCTGATAATCAGTGGGATACGAGAGTAACAACCGCAGGAAATCGCGCTCATGCATTCAGAAGATTTAACAGAAAAAATGATTTTAGGGCTTCAGGTAGTAACATATGGGACATCAACCCGGCTAATATCGATATTCGTATGGTAAGAATTGCATTGGATATATCAAAATACTTAGGTTTTCAGGCAATGGCTTATGATTTCCTCTATGATGAAAACAAAGAACCAAAAATTGTAGAGATGAGCTATTTATATGGCGGTGCCGGTCACCCCGACTTTATGAATGGTTATTGGGATGAATATCTAAATTGGCACGAGGGTCGTTTCTGGCCTCAGTATTTTGAGTTAATGGACTTATTAGACAAACCCGATTTAATTCTACCGGAAAATATCACCGCAGTGTCAGGTTATAGCAAAGTAGATGTAAATGGCAAATAATAATTTTATCATTTTCAGTTCCGATAATATTAGCCGCGGTGGTAAAGAAAGACAGCTAATTCTACTGTTCTCATCTCTGAAAAGCTATCAGAAATTGTTAGTTGTTCAGAACCTTATGCCGGATAATAATTATTTAGATGAATATGTTATAAATGGTAAAGAATTAGTAGTAACTAACTCTAAAAGCTGGGTTAAGACCTTTTTTTTTCTTAAAAATCTTATTCGAAAATACCAACCTATAATCGTATTCTCCTGGGATATAAAGACGGCAGCAATAAATTTAATACTTTCAAAATATTACAGATTTAGGTTTGTAAATTGCACTATTCGTCATGGAATAAGATTATTTAAGACTTCCCATATTTTAAGAAGCTTTATTTCGTGGCTATCACCGTATGTTATTGCAAATAGCTGCGCAGGTTTACAGGCAAACAACCTCAAAGAAAATAAAAGAAGTTTAATACTATACAATGGGGTTGATCCTGAGCAGTTTGGGAAAAAACCGGCTAAATATGAAAGTCTAAAACAGTTAGAAAGGATATTTAAAAATAAAATAAACAAAGTAACAAAGGTATTTATTTCGGTCGCTAACTTCCTACCGTATAAGGACTACTTTACTGTTATTGATGCATTGATGGAAATTAACGTTCAATATGATTTCAGGTATTTGATTATTGGAGATGGACCTCTCAGGAAGACAATCGAAGATAAAATAAAACAATCAGGATTAAGTGAAAAAGTTAAATTATTAGGACGCGTAAAAAACGTACATGAATATCTTAGAATGGCTGACTATTTCATTCATTCTTCAAGAGGTGAAGGGATTTCGAATGCAATTCTTGAAGCTATGTTTACCGGATTGCCTGTCATTGCTACCAGCACAGGGGGAACACCGGAGCTGGTTTATAAGAAATCATTTCTTCTATTTAACTATAAAGACCTTGAAACTCTAAAAAAAGTTCTTTCAAATGTTGACAATCAGTTTAAAGAATTTGACCCGGAAAGTGAGGAATACAAATTGCATTTATCGAAGTTCACAACAGATACTATGCTTAAAAATTTTGAAAATATTTTTAACATGATAAAACAGAATGAGCATAGATAGCATTCCCATAATCTATTATCATTCCATTGCACCTGCTAAGCATCCAAACTGGCCTAAAAGATACCTTACACTCGAACTAAAATACTTCGAGGAGCACTTAAAGTATTTTAAAAGGAACGGATATAAGTTTATTTTTTTGAGGGAATTGATAGATAGAGGTAAAGACTCCGATAGTCATCAGGGTGACAGGATCGTATGTCTTACATTTGACGACGGATATGTTGATAATTTTATTTATGTCTATCCACTGCTTAAAAAGTATAATGCAAAAGCAACAATATTTGTAAATCCGGTTTTTGTGGATAAACGATCTGTAATAAGAAAAACATTAGAAGATTATTGGAATAATCAAGCAACAATGGATGAAATAAATAAGTGGGGTTTCTTAAGCTGGGACGAAATGAGGTTGATGGAAAAAAGCGGATTTGTTGATATCCAATCACATACACTTACACACACAAAATATTTTGTTTCTGACGAAATAACAGGGTTCCACTATCCATGCAGAGACAGTCTTTATGTAGTAGGAAATCTATACCCGAACCGACTACCTTATTATATTGAAGACAGTGAATTTGGAAAACTTATTCCTTACGGCTTCCCCATCTTCGAAGAGAAATCATCAGTTATTGCGAGGAAAGTTAACATTAAAGATTCATTCAGAGATGAAGTTATAAAGCTATTGAAATTAACAGACTGGTCAGTTCCATATAATTATGATTATTTACTTAATAAGGTTTCAACATTTTATAATGAAGCTAAAAAATATAATAACATTATCGAGTATTCTGAAACAGAAAATGAATATAAAGAACGGGTCCGATATGAATTAAAGGAATCGAAAGATATAATTGAGACAGAACTTTATAAAAAGGTTGAAATATGCTGCTGGCCTCATGGTGATAATAATGAGTTCGCACATAAAATGGCTTTGAAGACAGGTTATAAAGCCACAAGCCTTGGTAAGTCAGGTCAAAGAAGTCTTGATGATACGCGATTTGAAAGATTTGGTCTCGGCGTTTCAAAGAGCAATATGTTTTTCACAAAACTCAAAACAAATTATAAAATTAAAAGTTTCTACAAAGAGCAGCCATACTACTTTGTTAAAAGTATCTATGAAATTTTCAGGGATATAATTTAAAGTGAACTTTATATTAAAAATAGATAAAGAGGAGACTAAACAACTAAGCGAGGTAATGAATCGTGCGGATTTAAAAAAGAAAAATGGGTCTGTCTTCCTTTACCATGGTAATTCCGAGGATCGAAAAGAACTAAATGCAGAGCATGAAAAAATCATAGTTATCGGTGATTTATTGACCGGGATTAAAAATGATGAGTTGATAAATAAGATATTTAACAATGACGTTTCAGAATTCGGAGGTTTTTTTTACATCATAAAATTGAATAAACTGCAGCGATCAATTAGTGTGCTGACAAGCGTGTTTAATATTTTACCAGTATATGTTTTTGAAGATGATAAAAATGTATTGGTGAGTTCAAGAATGGAATACATAACAGATTATACGGGTAAATTGACTTTGAATAAACAATATCTAATTGAAAGGATTCTTTTTAATTATGCTATTACAGAAGATACAATTTACAAAGAAGTAAAGCTTTTACCATCCAACCACTACATTACCATTTCAGATCAAACAATAATAAAAAAATGTTTTGATATAGCAGATTATTATGTAAGTAGTCCCGCTGCCGGCAGGATAATACTTGAAGGAGTGGCAGAAAAATTTCTTGAAACCTCATCTAAATATTTCCCCGAAGAAAATGCAGCTTTATCTTTTACATCGGGGTTTGATGGCAGGACGCTTGTTGCATCGGGGATATACTTGAACAAGGATTTTATCACATATTCTTTTGGGTCGCCGGATTCAGTTGATTTAACGCTTGCCAGTCACCAGGCGGTAGTGCTTGGAATAGATTTTATCCCTATTGCACTTGATAATGATTATATAAAAAATGACTCTCTCCAGTGTGGTTTAGATATAATTAAAAATACAGAGGGGAGTGCTTCTTTCGGCAGAGCACATTACAAGTTTGCAGCGAAAAAATTAGGTGAACGGGTTAATTATATTATTACAGGCAATTTCGGAAGCGAATTATTTCGTGCTTTTCATAATCCTGGAGTGGTAATATCTGAAGAGATGATCTCGTACTTTGAAATCGAAAATGATGAATGGATAGAAAAAATAAAGAAAAGCCCGAAACTCAGATACATCAACTCAGACATAATTACCGAGTGTATCGAAAATCTGATTGATAAATTGATATCATATAAAAGAATTCATGTTGGATTAGACAAAAACCAGTTATTCTATAAATTTATTTTTGAGGAAGTTTTTCGAAAATATTTCGGACCTGAGATAGTAATGCAGAGTCATTTTCTTAAAAACAGGTCGCCATACCTTGATCCTTCATTTGTTAAATACTTATTGACTACAAAATATTCGGGTGTTTATAGTAAGTTTTTTACACATAATCCATTCCAGAGATTTAAAGGTCAGTTGCCTTACGCTTATATAATAAAGAGAACATCACCGCAATTGATGAATATGATTACTGGAAAAGGCTATAAACCTGCTGATTTGTTAAGTTTTTATGGAAAATCAAAAATTGCTTATGCAAAATTGTATGAAAAAAGAAGTGATAGCGAGGATCCTTTCGCAGTAAGGAATGCATTTCTTTATAATAGTGATAACTATCGAAACATTAGAATATTGAAAGAAATTTATCGAGATGAATTCATTAAAGAAACACTTTTAAATAATGTAACCTCGGATATTAACAGCCTGATACAAGTTCTTTCCATTAATTATTATTTGAATCAATCAGGTATTGCATAATGGGTCAAATAAGACTGGCTGTACTTGCAAATGAAAATAAAGATGATCACCTGAATTGGTGCAGAGCATTGGATAATAGGGGTAATATAGATTATGATATAATATGTCTTTCTGGTTCTGATTGGTTTGAGCGAATCGCTAACGTAAAATATGATTATCTTCTTGCAAAACCGCCGGGCTTAACTGCTACCTATAAACAATTATATGATGAAAGAATTTTCCTGATTGATAACATATTAGAGCTTCCTGTATATCCAACACCTGAAGAGATATACATTTACGAAAATAAACGTTTTTTTTATTCCTGGTTGAAAGCAAACGATTTACCCCATCCCAAAGCATATATATATTATTGTAAAAACGAAGTATTGAAATTTGTTGAAAATTATGAACCTCCGCTGGTTGCAAAGCATAATATAGGCGCTTCTAGCAGCGGAGTACATATTTTAAAATCTAAAACTGATAAGTTAAAATATATTA
>DYHC01000126.1 GCA_020724325.1 Melioribacter roseus | reverse complement strand
TATGAAAAGCCTAAACCAAAAATAGATAGAAATTTAATTCCTAATTTTGATTTACAATTTAATTTACAATGACTTTAGAAAAAATAACATTTTACGAATACGGCGAGATGATTCAATCAGCTATCAATCAATTTGGACTATCTATTTGTCCACATTGTAAGAGAGCAACGATCCCGGTAAAAAGACAAAGTGATGGGAGATTCTATTACTATGAAACAATTCAGGCATGCGACGATCATATAATCTTTGATTTAATTTTCGCAAATACAACTGAAAGAAAGCTTTATCTAAATGATAGACGAAACTAAATATGAAAGATATGCAGAAATGAATTTGGAAGAACTTAAGGAACAGGCAGAGGCATTGAATACACCTGCAACTGCTTTTGATGTGTTGACATTGCACAAAGCACTTAAGCATTTGGAACAGAGATTAAATGAAATTTCAGGATCTATGGTAGTAACTGTTAAGAATGGAAGCGAAAGAAAAGCAAAGTTAATTGATATTGTGCTTGAAATTTACGAAGCACAAAAGACTTATAGAATCAGGCGACTTGTAGGCACATACTTAAAAGAGAACAAGCCGGTGATGATGATACTGATTATCTTAACTGCTTTTATAATCGGTGCAGTCTTCGGAGTAAAAATTGATCTCGTTAAAATAATTCAATCATATTTATTTAACTAAAGGAGAAAATCATGTTAGAAGAAAATTTGATCCCCCAGCCGAAACCTGCTGAAATAATCAACCAAATAAATTTGGAAGATTTGCAGCAGAGACTTAAATCAGCGGGTATAGACTTTGCTGAGAAAATTGATAAGTTACCAATCCCACCCAAAGGTAGCGTTTACGGTATTGATGAAATCAAGGATGTTGTGGTCTTCGGAATTTATGTTATAAAGGCATTTGTCCTGAAAGATACGAATCCACTTGCAAGATGGTTGGCAGTGGTTACGGCTTTACCTTCAGCAATTATTGGAATATCAGACGTGCCTTTAGAACTAAACGATCTTGACGAGGACGAATTGGGAGAAATTGTTGCATTTGTTAAATCGCTTCTTCCGGAGCTTACTAATCAAAATGCCCTGCTACTGATTGAACATAGCATGAAAGTGGCATGGGGATTGTTTAACATTGTCAATCTAATTCAGGAGCTAAAAAAATGATTAAGAAAACAGGCAAAGGTTATCAGGTGGTTTCTCATTCAGGAAAACCATTGAGCGATCCAGATATTCCCTATAAGCAAGCTGAAGATCGGCTAAGGGAAGTTGAATTTTTCAAAAGAGTAAAGGAAGCCAAAGGTGATGACAAGAAAAAAAAACAAGGTCAAAACGATCCCAGCACAATTGAAGAGATGAAGAAGAGACTTGAGTTTCAGAATAAAGGATATAAAACCAAGACACAGCAGGAAGCCGACAAAATGACCGAAGGCGAAAAGAAAGTTATTGAGGCGAAGTTTACGAAAAAAGGACAGGAAGTTAAACCACAGACTAAACAAACGGAATTGCCACCTGTTAAAAGATTTGAGAATCTGAAATCTAAATTAAATATCCGCCACCAAAAGGCACTAAATAAAGTATTGGGAAAATATGAATGAAGAAAAAATAAAATGGTATCAGAAAAAAGAGCTTTGGGGCTTGTCAATCTTCACAGCGGGATTAGTTAAGCATATAACCCCACAGCATACTATTGGACATCAGATAGCTGATTACAGCTTCTCGGTTGGCTTGCCTTTGCTTATGGTTTATTTCGGCGTAAAGGACGGGCTTAAGAATAATTCTTTACCTTCAGGTTTAAGATCAATTCAAAAACTTAAGGACAGGTTCAATGCAATATTCTGATAGGTTCGAAAGATTGTTCCAGCATTTACTTGTGGATGAAGGCGGATATTTACCACAGGACAAAGCCGTTAAACTTGGAGATAGCGGAGGTGCTACTAAATACGGTATAAGTCTTAAATTCCTTAAGTCTGTTGGAGTTAAAGAAGTTGACTTTAATAATGATGGTATCATTAACGAGAAAGATATTATCGTTCTTAACAAAGAACAGGCAAAAGAATTATATTACAGATATTTTTATTCACCCCTGTATGAACAGATTTTAGATATTAAAATTGCAAACAGGTTGTTTAACTTCGGAGTAAATGCCGGGAAAAAAAGAGCGGTTAGACTTCTTCAGATAGTTATCAACAAAATTCTTAAAACAAAACTATTGAAAGAGGATGGAGTTTTTGGTAATAAAACTTTAGCTGCTCTTAACAACATTGACCCGGATATTGTTTATTTGAATTACAGAAACGCAATTGAAATATTTTACAGAAGTCTTAATAAGCCAAACTTCCTTAAGGCTTGGTTAAACAGGCTTTACAGATCAATATCTGGCTCTGTTGCAAATCTTCTAAAAAAGGATTAAATTTCATACGAACCACACGACTCCTTAGTTGGTTGGCGGAATTGTAACAAACTTTTGTTGCAGTTCCGTTTTTTTTATAAAAAAATATAAGAAACTCTTGACACGAATATAAATATATCTTATATTGGCTCTTGAAATTCTTATATTTAACATAAACAAAAGGAGTCGTTATGATAATTAAAGAAAAAATAAAGTTCAACTCAAAAGAAGAATGGCTTCAACTCAGAAGAAACTACATAGGTGCTTCTGAAGTTGCTATTCTAACCGGACACAATCCCTACCGAACGCCCTTAGACCTATACCTTGATAAAGTTGAAGGCTTCGAACAGCCTATTAGTGAACGCATGCAATGGGGGAACATACTTGAGGATGCTATCGCTCGTGAATGGGCTAATCGAAACCAAACAAAAGTTACTAAATCAAATTTTCTTTATATCTATAGAGGCGTTCTCGCTGCAACCATAGATAGATTTGCTAAGGTTGATAATGAGACAGTAATTGTGGAAATCAAAAACATGAGCGATTACGCTTTCCGCTCATATCCACAAATAAACGGCATCCCCGAAATCTACTACATCCAAATTCAAGCCCAATTACTCTGCACAGGAGTAAACAAGGCATACTTTGTGGCGTTGATAAACAATGGTGAGCTATACGAAGCCACAACATCAACAGATATGGAAGTTCAGGACATGATTATCATCAATGCAAAAAGTTTTTATGAAAATCATATAATAAAAAAAGTTCCACCGAAAATTTCATCAAAAGAAATTAAGCATAGCGATCTTGAAGAAAGCTATGTGGATGGTAATGAAGAAGATTACAAAATTTTTGAAGAATATAAAATTTTGTCCGGTGCAATCTCGGATTTAGAGAAAAAAAGGAAAGATTTGCAGGAGAAGATGAAAGAAAGACTCGGGACAAACAAAGCCGTTATTTATAACGGCAATAAATTGTTCTGGTGGGATAAGTCAGTTCTGTTTAACTCAAAAGAGTTTCAAAAGGATAACCCGGAGCTTTACGAAAAATACAAGACTAACGTTATTTTGAAACTATCAACAGCGAGGTAATAAATTGAAAACAAAAATTTACAAAATATCAGTTTATTATGAGCAATCTCTTGAATTATCTGTAGAGGATACTAACGGTAACAGAGCAATTGAAACTGCAAGAGAATTTGTTAAGGATATGTTTAAGGATTGCAGAATAACGGCTGCAAGATTAGAAGAAGTAGATGATAACCCAAAGTTTTACATATCGAAGAATTTTAACTATAAGGAGAATAAAAATGGAAAATAAAGTAGCACCCGTTCAAAGATTCAGAATGGAATTGGAAAAGATGAAACCAGAAGTTGAAAAACTTCTTGGCAGGAGAGCAGACCGGTTTGTCCGGGTGATACTCTCATACGCAAATTCAAATCCGAAATTACTTGAAGTTGATCCTAAATCCTTTTATGCAGCTATGATGGAAGTTGCTGCATTAGATTTAGAGGTTGGAACTTTAGGACAAGCTGATATATTGCCCTACAAAGGGCAAGCCAAGTTAATTATTGGTTATCAGGGATACATAACCTTAATTTACCGTTCTGGAATGGTTAAATCCATATTTTCTAACGTTGTCAGGAAAAAAGATAAGTTTGAAATCAGTTTTGGTAGTGGCGGTAAATTAAAACATAAACCTGCACTTGACACAGAAGATGAAACCAACCCGGTTATTGGGGCTTATGCGTTTGCAGAGCTTATAACCGGCGGAGAGTATTATGACTACATGCCACTGATTGAGCTTGAGAGAATTAGAAGATATTCTCAATTGCCTGAAGGTCAGGCATGGACGAAAGAAAGAGTGTGGATGTATCGCAAAACCATGATAAGACAGCTGATTAAGTTACTGCCTAAGTTCAAAAATGAAGCTGAAATTTTAAGAGCTATAAAGCTTGATGAAGCCGGTGAAAGAGATGCAGTTAAAGTAACAGAGGAAGGAAGTTTTGAAATAGATTATAATTTGCCGGAGCAAGAGCAAGCTAAGGAAATTGTAGAACAAGCAAAGGCAAAAGCAGAAGAAAAGTTTAAGATGCGTAAGAAGAAAGAACAGGTTGATGAAGCAACAGATGATCCGATATTAACGAAGATTAAACAGGCAAAGACGGAGCAAGAACTTAAAGAAATCTTCTCAGGCTTAAGCGAACTCGAAAAGCCGGTATATCTTGACAAAATTTCCGAACGCAACAGCCAAATTAAAGAGCAGAGATGAAAAGAATGATTATCAGCGGAATCTGGGAAGATTCATGGTTTATGGAACTGAATACGAAACTCAAATTGCTCTGGATTTATATCATCACAAAAATAGATCAAAGGGCAGTTTGGGAAGTGAATCTTAAATTAGCGGGTTTCCATACCGGCGAAACTTACGAATTGAAAGAAATAAAAAGGGCTTATCAAGGCAAGTTTATTGAGATTCAAGATAAATATTGGTTTGTTCCAACTTTCATTAAATATCATCATGGTATGATATTAAGCCGTGATAGTAACTTCCACAAGCCGGTAATTGAGTTTGTAGAACAACATAATCTTATAAAAGAGATTGAGAAAGTTGGTATCTCAATCAAACAAGGTTATGTTATCCCGAATGATATGGAATCCGTTATGCAGAGTGTGAGGAAATATTGGCGGAGACTTCCATCTCAATATGAATTAGAGCTTTTGTCTAAACTTGACGCCAACTATCTGGATCAAGCTTTAAGAGAAAGCAGCAAGTATAATAAGCAGAGTGTTGCTTATGTATCTGCCGTTATCGAAGGACTAAAGAAAAAGAAACTAATTGAAGAAGCTAAGAGTAGAGAAGAAAAGGCGAGATTATTGAAGATTGAGGAAAAGAAATCAGCTGAAAGCCCGGAGGCAAAAGAAGTTTTTGCAAAGCTGTTTTCGGACTTAAAGAAAGAATTAAACATAATACCAAAACAAGAATTGAGGAGGTCAAAATGAGTGAAGAAAGATTAGCATATAATAATGATTACATAGACGATAGGTTCATCAAGGGCAATGTGTTGATTGAAACCAATTTCAAAGGTTATGTGGTTGAGAAAAATCCGAATTGGGGTTTTTCTTTATTTAAGGTTCAGCAAAAATCAGACTTAAATCCCGATTATGAGTATTTAATAGTAAAGGATGAAACAGTTACTTTAGAAAGGATTAGAAAATGAATAAATGGACAGCTGAAAGAATCCGGGAACTTAGAAAAAAAACCGGACTCACCCAGAGACAATTAGCTGCTAAACTCGGATATAGCAGTTATTGGGCTGTGTATGAGTGGGAAGCCGGGAGAAGAAAACCAAACAGAAGAGTACAGATGCTCTTAAAATTGCTGGAGAAAAGTTATGATTGAGGAATTATCGGTTCAAGATTTAATAGTCTCTAAGCTGATGGTTCGCCCGGTGAAAAGTCAAGAATTGGAGAAGATATTAAAAGAATACATTGACTCAAGTTATAATCACAATAAAGTAAGAGCTTATATGCGAGCGTTAGAAGAGAAGCTTGCAGAGGAAGGCATCCTTATTGAATCATCGGTCAAAGGATATTTTATTCCCACTACGCCGGAACAAGCAGCAGAAGGGCTTGAATTTATCAGACGAAAAGCAGTATCTCTGATGAAAAGATACAATCAAAGATTAATTCTTTACAGGAAGAAATTTATATTGCCAAATCAGTTAAGATTGTTCGAAGATAAATAAATCAAAATAATCAAAGGAGACCAAAATGAACTTCAGAGAAAAATTCATTCGCCG
>DYHC01000125.1 GCA_020724325.1 Melioribacter roseus | reverse complement strand
AGGCAACGACTACTTTGTGTAGCCAGTACGGTTAGATTTATTTTGAGTCAATCCGAGTATAATTGCTTGTAAATTCTGTTATGGTTTTTTGGTTTGGAATTCCTATCAGAGGAAATTTATTGTTTTATCTTTTTGCATATGCTGTATTTATTATGTATACCCTTGGAATAGGATTATTTATTTCAACAATTTCAAAAACACAACAGCAAGCAATGTTTATTTCATATTTCTGTATGATGATATTTATTCTGCTTGGCGGGTTATTTGCGCCGATTGAAAATATGCCCGATTGGGCGCAGGTGTTAACATATGTAAATCCAGTTTATTATTTTATTGAAGTTATGCGGTTGATAGTTCTAAAAGGGAGCGGATTTATTGAGCTGTTAAGATATTTTTTAATAATAATTTTATTTGCTCTTGTATTTAATGTGCTTGCAATATTAAACTACAGAAAGACCACATAAAAAAACCCGGCTTTAACCGGGCTTTATCTGTGTTATACAGCCAACTCTTCCAAAATTATATATCGAGCCAGTAAGAAAATTTAATCATAAAAACATCGTCTCCCTCAGAACTCCACAAATGTTTGAAGTCCCTTGATAAATTAAATTCTCCGGCGTTATCAAAGTTTGTTTGATTATGCGACCAGACAAAATAGAGAACGGAGCCGGGCATCGTTTCCCACCTTAATACTGCGGTTCCTCTTAGGGATTTATAATTGAAATCAGGGTTGCTGAAGGTAAACGAGTTAGCCGGTCCGGTCCCATCTGGGTCAACTGTATATTTACGTTTATTATTGTCATAATTAATTGTTGATCCGGACTGACCATAATAATTGTAGTTGAGAGAGCGCGGCTGGGCGAGCTCCTTAAAGTCGGAGTAATTTCCAACGGCAAAGAATGGCTGCATAAACAATTGTAAGCTAAGTGCCGGTGTAAAAGTCCAGTTCAACCGTATATTTGCAGAAAGAGTATGCTGCTTAATTGTAGCGAATACGTATCGCGTATTATAAGTGTTAACCGCAGCGGGGTCGTCTATATTTTTTACCCATTGCTGCATCGATTTGCTAACCTCGAACGAAGGACCAATACTGAATGTTAGTTGAGTATTTGGTTTCCAGGTTATTGAAAGGTTTATCTCGTTATATTTTCCGCCAACCGCACTTCTTGAAAAGTCCAGCTCACTATTAACAGACAATTTTTCTCTTCTATCCGAGCTTCCAAAAATCCAAAAGAAATAAGAAGATGGATTAATGCCCAGAGGTCCTCCGCGTGTAAGAGCAGGATTATATGTTTCGAAGTTGTAATTACCGCCCATGGACAATTCATAATAATTATTGAACGTACCACCAAGCCGGTACCATAAAAAGTTGCTTATTGTTTCGCCGTTAAAGTTCATTGACCGCGAATAGGATGCATATACTTGCTTGGATCTAAAAATTCCATCCGGCTCAAACCATCGATAACCTAAAACCGTATGCAAATTTATTCGGTCTGCCATCCACTGAAAACCGAGATCGTTCTGTTCAAAACCGGGAGAGACAAATCCCAGAGCAGAGTTGATATAAAAATTTCCCTTCTGCTTATTTAACATTATTCTTCCGTAATAGCCGGATAAAGAAGTTCGATCCGGGTCGAACGTTTCAAAAGAACCGTCCGGGCGTTGAAAATAACGATATGGCTGCATTTGTAAATTTTTCAAATATTCTTTAGATCCGTTCACATATGTTCCCGCAAAAGCTCCGGTTAAGACATATTCTTTGTCCTCGTCTAAAAAAGTCCAGCCATCTAACCCAAAGGCATAAGCATTTTTAGCAAGATTATTTGATGGTGTATTAGTAACGAAATCTCTATTTACACTTGTGAACATAAAACCAAGAGATTGTCTTCCTTCATTAAAATCTTTTTTAGATCTTAATACGTTATAAAAAGTAAGCGGTTCAATCTCTTCGTTTGTTCTTATTCCATTATTCCATAGCGTTGCATAAGTTCTTTCAGTAATAGCCGAAATTGCTCCCAGAGTAGTAGATTCATTAAACTTTCCGGTAATCTTAGCGGCTCCTAAAATTCTCGTTTCACTTGGATACTTTACATATTCTGCATCAGAAATATTACCTCTTGGCGATCTTCCAATTCTTCTTGAATAGAATAATTCCGGCCATCCAAAATTAAACCCCCAATTATTATTCGCGCCGCCTATTCCAAAATAGAAATTTTCCATTCCCTCTATAAAGAAAGGTCTTTTCTCGTTGAAATAAGATTCGAATGCAGATAAATTAATTACCGCCGGGTCAACTTCTACCTGTCCAAAATCCGGGTTTATTGTTGCATCAATATTAAAATTGCTTCCAATACCAATTTTAAAATCGGCACCAACAGAAGTCTTGTATTGATTCGATTTGTAAAACGGATCTTCTTTATCGTGTACAAGATATTGTGCTTTTTGAACCATGTAAGGCATCACCTCAAAACGTTGTTTTGGCTGAATACCGTTCAATCCCTCCAAAGATGCAAAGCGGGAGACGAAACCGCTTTCTGCTTTTGGAACCATAACGTAATAAGACTTTTCATTATTTCTTTTAAGTTCGCGGTAGAAATTTACTCCCCAGGTCATTGCATCAGTGTGATTGAAGCGCATTTGAGAAAATGGTATTCTCATTTCTACTGTCCACCCATCACTCTCAATGGTTGTTTTAGTTTCCCATATTCCATCCCACGACCAATCGTCCCAGCTATCGTTAAAGAGAACACCGTCCAGCATAGTTCCGCCGGCGTTAACGCCGAAGAAGTAACCAGTTTTTTTATCGTTATATGGATCAACATAAAAAGCAAACCAGTCGGATGAAAAGTAATTATCCCTTCGCGCAATGCTTGCATCAATTAATTCCGGTTTAGAATCGTACAATTTTGCAGCCACATATATATAGTCATTGTCAAAAGCAACCCAAACGTTGGTTTGTTCGCTGGAGGGAGTTCCTTCGTTAGGGTCTTTCTGAACAAATTCTTTTATAGGCTCTCTTTGCCAGATTGGTTCGGTAAGCTTTCCATCGAGAGTTATATTGATATTGATTAATTTATAAGCGAGGACAATTTTTTCATTGCTGGATTTTCCTGTTGCAAAAGCAACTATAGGCAACATTAATAAAAGGGTAAGTTTTCTAACACACATTTTAATTTCCCCCATTTTGATTAATTATTGTTTATCGTCAAAAATTTAGACTCGCATGGTATCAGAAAGGTTGTGAGCAGTTTTAAATAATTTTAAGAGCAGCTTTAATATATCTGGAATCCAGAACTCTTTAACGTCTGTTTTAATTGCCTCTAAAACTTTTCGCTTTTCTTATTTTGCTTTTAAAAACATTGCGCACACGATTATTAATAGAATAATTTATTGTTCCAAAGCAGCAATAGAACAGCTCTTTAATTTTTTCTGTTGTTAGTTGAATTTCCCTAATATGAATTAGCGGTGTAGAGCGCACAATAATTCTTTTGGTGAGAAGGTGTAACATTCCCGAATAAACTTTTTGTTAGAATAATAGAATCAATTTGAGATAGCGACTCTTTGATCCTTTCGAAAGTTTAGCCATCCGTTAATATGAAAGCCAATAACAGAAAAGATTGCTTTATAATATAGATAGTTTCTATTAGCTTGCAGAAATAACGCTCGTCAAAATCTACGGTTCAAATCCTTTTCTAATAGATTTATTTAGGGATCAATTTATCATTTTGAAACACAAGGGCATTTTTTCGCCCCCAGAAATCCTCGAAATAATCGTAAAAACGCAATTTTCTTATGGCACCAGTCTTGTTTTATCTACTCAAAAAAGTTTAACACACAAAGGAGCGTCAAAATGGTAAATCAGCCGAAACTTTATTTAAGAGTGATTTTATTACTTTCACTCATTCTTGGGCTAACTTCCCTCTCTTTTGCACAAAACAAAAGCGGGGTAAAGAACATTACAGATTATACGAGTATTGCAAAAATATCTGGAACGTCAGTTGGTAAAAATATCACCTACACTAATCCTTATAGTAATCAAAGTTCTACATCTTTTGCCGGAACATTTAAGGGCACATTAAATGGTGTAGAAAAATATTTTTACTGCATTGATATTCAGAACCACCTTGCTACTAATGAAGATTATTGGGATGAAGGTTTCACCCCATCAGAAATAACCTATATTCTTAATAATTATTATCCTTATAAAAGTGGTTATGCTGGACAAATTTCAAATCAGAAAGAAGCAGCATCTATACAGCTTGCAATCTGGCATTTTAGCGATGGTCTTAATGCAAACACTATTTCTAATGATGCTGAAGTTAAAGCAAGAACGCTCGCAATTATTGCAGATGCAGCGGCAAACCATAACAATGTAAAACCGGTAGAAACCCTATTGATTGTTCCGCCAACAGCTTCTTATGTTCAGGGAACAACGGCAGCGTTTTTAGTATTTGCTTTTGATATTGACGGCAATCCGGTTTCAAACGTAACTATTCAGTTAACAACAACGCTCGGTACTCTGAGTGCTTCATCGGTTGTTACTAATGCCAGCGGCAAAGGGGGACCAATCAATTTAACACATTCTGGAATTGGTACGGCTACAATCAAAGCAAAAGCAGATGTTGTAATTCCGCAGGGAACAAGATATGTTCACAAATTAAATCCGAACAGTAAACAGAAATTAGTTCTTGCTACACCAGCGTTCGATACCAAGCAAGTTACCGGAACAGTTAATTGGTATGTATCGGCTCAATGCGATTTGAAAGGGTTTACAACCTATACTCAGGGCGGTTGGGGAAGTCCTTCTAACAGCGGTCCGGGTCAGATTAGAGATATGTATTTTGATAACGTATTTCCATCGGGCTTGGTTGTCGGCTCAACATTTAAACTAACACTTACTTCAGCCACAGCAGTGAAGAACTTTTTACCACAGGGCGGAACAGCAGGAGCACTTACTCAGAATTATACAAATCCAACCTCAACTTCTGCGGGAGTTTTAGCCGGACAAGTAGTAGCTCTAAAATTAAATGTTAATTACGATGCCGCCGGATATATTGGAAGCAGCTCAACACCGCTTGGTAATTTGATTATTAAGAGCGGTCCCTTCACGGGATATACGGTTAATCAGTTTTTGGCATTAGCAGAGCAAGCACTTGGCGGCGGAAGCTTAAACGGGTTTACTTTTAGCGAAGTTAATGACGCCGCAACAAAAATAAATGAAAACTTTAATGAAGGCGCAGATAAAGGTTTTCTTGATTGCAATGAAAACGTTAAAGCGTCAATAGGCGATAGGGTATGGGAAGACCTTGATAAAGACGGTATTCAAGATAGCGGCGAACCGGGAGTATCGGGTGTTACAGTTAAATTGTACGACTGCAGCAATAATCTAATTGGGACAAAAACAACAGATGCAAACGGATATTATTTATTTAACAATTTACCAGCCGGCGATTACTACGTTCAATTCATTCTTCCTTCTGGATATATCTATACCACAAAAGATGCCGGCAGCGATGATGCTAAAGATTCTGATGCAGATATTTCTACGGGAAAAACAATCTGTACAACCTTAACCCCGGGCGAAAATGATTTAACATGGGACGCCGGTCTTGTTAAGGAAGAATGCAAAAATAAAATTGGCGATTTTGTATGGCACGATAAAGATGCAGACGGAATTCAAGATGCAAACGAAACAGGTATTCCCGGTGTAGTAGTTGAATTACTAAGCTCTCAGAACAATGTTCTGCTTACAACAACTACAAACGCAAATGGTTATTATGAATTTAACAATATATTAAATGGCTCATATAAAATAAGAATAGCTGCAAGCAACTTTGCTGCCGGCGGAGTTCTTGTAGGTTCGCAGAGTGAAAAATGGTTCTTAACATTCAAAGACAAGGGCTCAAACGACGCTAAGGACAGCGATGGCGATCTTACAACAAGAACAGCAAGCGTAACAGTAAATTGCAGCGATAACCCAACAATCGATTTCGGATTCTTTAAGGTTTGTGTAAGCTTAGAAAAATCCGGTCCGACTTCTGTTAACGTTGGAGAGAAGATCACCTATACATTTAAAGTAACAAACTGCGGCGATATCCTCCTATCCGGCGGTGCAAATGTTTACGATCCTATGTTAATGCCAGCGGGCGATCATAGAATAAAATATTTGAAACTCTATCCGGGTCAAAGCGAAACATTCACTTATGA
>DYHC01000124.1 GCA_020724325.1 Melioribacter roseus | reverse complement strand
TGTTAAAAAGAATTGAAAAATTAGAAGAGAAATACGATACAAAATTCCAAATTGTCTTTGAGGCAATAAAAGAATTGATGAAAGTAGAAGCGAAACCAAAAAATAAAATTGGTTTTTAATCTGAGAAGTAACTCTGCTTTTTTGTTAGTTACAAAAGAATTAATAAAATAAGATTTAATATCACCACTACGGGACTTAATTTATTTGTTTTGCCAAAGTTATTCTTTTATTTCATCACTAACGGGAATAGTATTTAGATTCCTAAGGGACGAAATATTCGTTGAATTTGAAAAAAGTTTATAGAAATGTAGTAGGCATGAAATAAAAGTTACTAAAATGTACTTCTGAAAAATTCAGAAGTGCTATTTCGAATCCCGCAAATCGGGATGAGAAGTGCTATTTCTAAGGAGCGAAGAAAAAGAGAAATTTTCTTTCGAAGCTCTGTTCGGTCTCCGATTTCAGCTAGCTCCATATCGATAGAAGAATGACTGTTGGTGAAAATAAAAAGAGTGTTGTAAAAGAGCTGAAGGAAATAATAGGGAAACATAATAGCGATGCCAAGATCTCTTTACCGAATGTTGAAGGAGTAAGCTGGAAAGCGACTAAGTTTTACTCTTTATTTCCATTGGAATTAACAAACAGAATAGAACGCTGATTTTTATGATCGATTATGATCAATTAAGATAAAGAATATGGCAAACGAGCATTATATACATTCTGATATTACTGATAAAGTAATCAAAGCGTTCTATAATGTTTATAATAAACTTGGTTATGGATTTTTAGAGAAAGTATATGAAAACTCAATGATGCTTGAATTGAAGAAATTTGGCTTGCAGTGTAAGCATCAGTGCCCTATAAAAGTATTTTATGATAATGAAAATGTCGGCGAATACTTTGCGGATATTATAGTAAATGATTTAGTAATTGTAGAATTGAAAGCTGCAGAAAATTTATGTGAAGAACACGAATGCCAACTTGTAAATTATCTTAAAGCAACGGATTTAGAAGTTGGACTACTTTTGAACTTTGGTAAGATACCTCAATTAAAACGAAAGGTTTTAACAAAAGATCATAAAAAATCATAACTATCATAAAAATCAGCGTTCTATTACTTAGGAGAATTTATGAACACTCAATTCAAAGGCAAACACTTTTTAACAGAAGATGACTGGACGAAAGAAGAACTCGATATTGTTTTTGCAACATCATTCGACCTGAAGAAAAAATTTTATGCTGAGGAACCGACACTCTGGCTTCCTCATAAAACATTATTTATGATGTTCTTTGAACAGTCAACCCGCACGCGAAATTCCATGGAAGCCGGAATGACACAGCTTGGCGGACACGCACACGACCTAACACCCGATAAAATGCAGATAACACACGGTGAAGTTGCTAAAGACACTGCAATTATTCTAAGCAGAATGGGTCACGGTATAGCATGTCGAAACTGCTTTTACGGAATCGGAAATAAATATTTGAATGAACTCGCAGCAAATTCGAGAAAGCCAGTAATGTCACTTCAAGATGATGTATATCATCCATTTCAGGGACTAGCAGACTTGATGACAATCTTTGAACATCTCGGCAGAAACACAAATGGATTAAAGGCGACAGTATCTTGGGCATATGCGGCAACACACTCAAAACCGTTAAGCGTTCCACAGACACAAATTCTATTATTTCCTAGATACGGAATTGACGTTACGGTTGCTCATCCGAAAGAATTCCCGCTAAGCAAAAATATTGTTGATAAAGCAATGCAAAATGCAAAAGAAGGCGGTGGAAGTATTAAGTTTACAAATGATATGGATGAAGCGTTTGAAGGTGCACAAATTGTTGTTCCAAAAAATTGGGGCGGATTTGGGTTTTATGATGAGGAATATTATCTATCCCATGAAGATGAATGTAAACGTGAAATGAAAACCAATTTGGAGAAGTATAAAGATTGGATTTGTGATAACCGCAGAATTAAACTTGCAGATAAAAATGTAAAGTTAATGCATGCACTTCCCGCTGATAGAGGCAATGAAGTAACTGACGAAATCCTAGATAATCCAAAGATTTCTATAGTATTTGATGAAGCGGAAAATCGGCTTCATACAGCAAAAGCAATTATGGGATTAACAATGTAAGACAACTATTGGAACGCAGATAGTTATGATCATTTATGATTTATTATGATAGATCATAATCATCATAATAATCTGTGTGCTATTAATTATGAATAATTACTTATACAAATGTTTCGACTGCGTAAAACAACTATGGAACGCAGATAGTAATGATCATTTATGATTTATCATGATAGATCATAATCATCATAATAATCTGCGTGCTATTAATTATGAATAATTACTTGTACAAATGTTTCGACTGCGGCATGAGATTCTCCTCAACAGAAATTGAAGATAATCTTATTTACCTGTGTCCACGGTGCGGCAAAGCAGAAAAAAATACTCCGTTGAAAGGTGTAATGACTGTTGAATATGATTATAAGAAGATAAAGAAAAAATATTCAAAGGAAAGGTTTTTCAAACATCAGCCGGGAAAGTTCTGGCTCTATCCATATCTTTGGCCGGTAAATAAATACCCGGATAAAACAGTTCTAGAACGATTGCAGCTAAATAACAAACCTATTGTTCAATTTAATGTAGATGGAAGCGAGCTTCTTTTTTTTGACGACACACGTAACCCAACATTATCATATAAGGACCGAGCCAGTTCACTTATAGCAATAAAAGCGCTGGAATTTGGTATAGGCGAAATATCTGCAGCATCAACTGGAAATGCCGGTTCATCTCTTGCCGGAATTTGTGCGCGCCTGGGTTTAAAATCGCACATTTTTGTTCCTTCATCAATTCCGGATTCTAAACGGATCCAAATCCAATCCTTTGGTGCAAATATTTACCTGGTAGATGGAAGTTATGATGAAGCATTCGACCTTTGTCTGGAAATATCCTCAGCAGAAAATATTTATAATAGAAGTACCGCATACAATCCACTTACAATTGAAGGTAAAAAATCTGCTGCGTTTGATATGTTTATTCAATTGAAAGGGAAGTTACCGGATTACATTTTTATACCCGTCGGCGATGGTGTGATTATATCCGGTTTATTCAAAGGGTTTTACGATCAAAAAAAACTCGGCTGGATTAAAAAGTATCCGCGTCTTATTGGCGTTCAAGCGGAAGGAAGTAATGCTCTGGTTCGATATATTGAAAAAGGTAAGTTTGAGTTTAGAAATGCTTCTACTATAGCCGATAGTATTTGCGCTTCTGCGCCAAGAAATCTTTACATGGCTGCCGATGCAATTAAAAGATCCGACGGAGCAGCGATCTCTGTAACTGATACAGAAATTCTTGATGCACAAAAAAATATTTCTGCTTTAACAGGAATTTTGGTGGAACCAACCGGTGCAGCTACTTATGCTGCTTATAAAAAACTTATTCAAACAGATAAATTATTAAGCAAGTCGAAGGTTCTGTTAATGATGACGGGAAGTGGATTAAAAGATACTAACGCATTAAACCGCTGGAATAAAAAACCTGTGATTAATTCTATAAGTCAGATCAAAGAACTATTTCAAAGAAAATGAGAATAAGCGGACTTATCATTGCAGCCGGGTTCTCCGGCAGAATGAATTCTTTTAAACCAATCCTCAAAATTAAAGACCGCACTTTTATTCAATTGATTACAGAGAAATTATTGAGCGTTTGCGATGATATTCTGATTGTTACCGGCTACAAGTCGGCAGCATTAGAAAATGTTATTGAGAAATCTGTCAGGATTAATTTTGTGTATAATGAGAATTATTCAAAAGGAATGTTCACATCGCTTAAAAAGGGAGTGATAGAACTGCTAAACTCTGATTGGATAATTTATCACTTCGCAGATCAACCGTCGTTACCACATAGCTTTTATAGTGAATTTGTAAATCAGACGAACGAAAATTATAATTGGATTCAACCTGCTTACAATTCTGCTAAAGGTCATCCAATTCTTTTTTCAAAATCGCTTTATCCATTAATATTGAATGAAGGCGACAATGGATCTTTGAGAAACGTAAGCACAAGAAATCAAATACGTAAACTAATATGGGATTGTAATTATCCCCAGATTCTTGATGACGTTGATAAGCCCGAGGATTTTGAAAGGTTATTATTAAGAGAAGGAAATAATTTATGAAAGATCTAAAGTTGTGGGAGTTTATTAGAGAAAATCTTAAAAGAAATAAGAAAGTTATTCTTACTACGGTTCTGGAATCGAAAGGTAGTTCGCCCGGGAAAGCCGGATTCAAAATTGTAGTAGGCGAAGACAATAAACATTTGGGAACTATTGGCGGCGGCGAAATGGAATTTAATCTTATTAATGAATGCAACCGTTTATTAGTATCAAAACTAAAAATTAATTTACACCGCAAATTGTATCATAGTAAAAAAGTAAAAAAATTACAGTCGGGACTCGTTTGCCAGGGCACACAAACAAATTTTACTTTATCTCTTTGCAAAAACGATCTTAAAGAAGTTGAATCAATTATAAATTCCTTCGAAAATAAAGAGCCGTCCATATTAGTTCTATCACCGGAAGGTTTGGCAGTCAGTAAGAATTCTAAGAACCATGAACATATTTCTTATACTTTCAATTCTGAAAACGAATGGAAGTATGAAGAAAACATTGGCGTAAAAAACACAATTTATATTATAGGCGGTGGTCATGTAGGACTTGCACTTTCAAATCAAATGGAATTGCTTGGATTTCATGTAGTAGTGTTTGATAACCGTGCAGATGTTCAAACAATAAACGAAAACAGATCGGCAGATGAGATAATAATTACTCCATTTGAAGAAGTCGGCAATTATATAGAGGAGGGGAATTATTCTTATGCCGCAATTGTAACATCGGCACTTCCGACTGATAAGATAGCGCTTAAACAGATAATTAAGAAAAAACTAAAGTATATCGGGCTGATGGGTAGTGAAGGTAAATTAAAAAGGTTATTTGGCGAACTGAAAAAGGAGGGAATTAAAAGCCCGCTTCTTAAAAAGGTTAATGGACCGATTGGAATAGAGATAAATAGTAATACTGTTGAAGAAATTGCTGTAAGCATTGCTGCACAAATAATCAAAGTGAAAAACGTGTAACAATTGGCAGATTAATACAAGAGTGTTAGTTTATGAGCATAATAGAAAAAGTTTATCTAAAGTTTGGAGAATTATTTGATGAATCTCCTCTAATAGTCCGCTCGCCCGGAAGGATCAATTTAATTGGCGAGCACACAGATTATAATATGGGGTTTGTCCTCCCGGCTGCAATTGATAAAGCAATCTATTTTGCAATTTCACCGAGAGACGATGATATATGTTACATACACGCAATTGATTTGAATGATAGTATCCAGAATCAAGTATCAAACATCGAGCATCAAGAAAAAAACTGGGCGAATTATCTTCTTGGTGTTGTTGACCAAATACAAAAGTTGGGGCGCCAAATAAAAGGATTTAACTGCGTATTTGGCGGCGATATTCCTATTGGAGCGGGACTTTCATCATCTGCAGCAATTGAATCGGGATTAGCTTTTTCTCTCAATCATATCTTTAACCTGAGTATTGAAAAACTTGAATTGGTAAAATTAGCTCAGCGCGCAGAGAACGAATTTGTTGGAGTTAAATGCGGCATTATGGATCAATTTACTAATATCTTCGGCGCTGCTAATAGAGTATTAAGAATTGACTGCCGTTCTCTTGAGTATGAATATCATCCATTTGATAGAGATGATTTGGGAATAGTTCTATGCAATACAATGGTTAGTCATTCACTTGCCTCTTCGGAATATAATAAGAGAAGAGCAGAATGCGAAGAAGGAGTTAAATTGCTTCAAAACATTAATCCGCAGATTAAAAGTCTGCGCGATGCTGATATTGATTTGATAGAAAATCGTAAAAAAGATTTATCTGCAACTGTATATAAAAGATGCAAATATGTTGTTGAAGAGAATGAAAGATTAATAAAAGCTTGCGAAGACCTTGATAGAAATGATTTTAATTCTTTCGGAAGCAGAATGTATGGTACTCATGCCGGACTAAAGGATTTATACGAAGTAAGTTGTAAAGAACTTGATTTTCTTGTAGACACAGCGGCAATGCAGCCGGGAGTATTCGGTTCTAGGATGATGGGCGGGGGTTTTGGCGGATGTACAATTAACCTTATTCAGAAAGAT
>DYHC01000123.1:4024-6278 GCA_020724325.1 Melioribacter roseus | reverse complement strand
TTTAGTGGATTTCGCCGAATTAATTCCACTCAATATTCTAATCTGCAATTTTTCTGAATCTAATTCCGGGATTTTCCACCTATAACTATTTTTCAACCCGGGTTTAGATAGCAACCCTTTTTCTAGCGTAATCCATTTGTTACCATCTAAAGAAAACTCAATAGAAACTTCTTTAATATCATCTGATGTTATCCAATTAATATCCTTAACAGTTCCTTTGCGAATGGATGTAGAATTATCACCTATTACCAAAATTGTTCCGGCTGGAAGGATCTGCAGATTAAAAACTTTAGGAGTCATATCAGAAATAGGATTAGCACCCGCATTCGAACTAACATCAATAATTCTTAATCTGGCATTTGTAGAAGGCTGTATTGCAGGTATTGCCCAGTTATACGCACCTGTTGAACGATAGTTTGTTACTACTGTATTCCAGGTTAACCCATTATCGTCTGTGTACTCTATATCAACATTATAAACACCGGCAGAATGCCATGTTATAAGTGTATCTACATCTGTAAATGTTTCTGTTATTTTGCGCCATGACAAATATTCCCCACCTAGTGGAAAAGTCCATCTTAACAATTTGGTTTGAGGAAGAATACTGAAGCGTCCATTTGTTTGAGCAAACAGAATCGGATTTCTAACATTAGAGATTCTGATCATAGCATTTTCCGATCTAAATTCTACATCTTCCGGCATTGTCCAGTTATATAATCCGCTGCTAGGATAAGAATTCTCTATAACTCTCCAATTAGCACCTCCATTTAGAGAATACTGTATCTTAACGGAATCAACATTATAGCTTTGCCACTTAATCTCGTAAACAAATTTCTTTTGAGGATCACTTGTAAGCCATTGATCACCGGCTTTTGGACTAATCATTTGAATTGAAGGCGGTTCTGTTTTTTCAATAGTAAAATTACCAATACTTCTTGCACTTGGTGATTCATTAGCCCCAGTATCTGCATTATATACCACTACATAATACTTATCAGATGGTATAGTAAAACTTGTAATGTAACTTCCTTGATTAGCCATCTTATCTACTAAAGTAGTAAATGCAGGAATGTCAGGATAAATTGCAACCCCATTATTCCACGTATATTTTATTCCTACATTTTTGATACCAGTTGATTCCCACTTAATTTCTATTGGATCGCTATCCTTAAATACTCGCGGACCGGTTGGTTCGGAAACGAAAATATATTTTCTGGGGTTGATTGTAAATGTTGCATCGCTTACATCGGAAATAATCGGGTCTCGATAATCAGAAATTCTAACCTGGCATTGAGCAGAATTCAGGTTTTCATTTATACTCCACTCGTATGCTCCGCCGCCAATACTATCTACTAGTGTGGACCAAGTTAAACCTTTATCAATTGTTAGTTCAATTTTTACTTTGCTTACCGCTGTAGCATTCCATGTAATATTTTGTCTTGAACCGGCTTCCCATTCCTCTCCGCCATTAGGACTAGTTACCTGTAATGTTTTTACAACTTGATTTGTAATTCTAAAGACGTTATCGGATACATCATTCGGTTCACCGTCGGCAGCATCATAAATTCTAATCTTACAATTTTGTGAATTAACATCAGGAATTTGAGACCAAATATAAAAACCAATGCTTGGTGTTGACTCAACTATCGTAGTCCACTTTGCACCGTTATCTGTTGTGTAGGCAATCTTAACGGTTGATATGTTCTGAGATAACCATTCAATTTTTTGTGATGTATTTGCAAGCCAGAACTCGCCGCCATTTGGAACAAGTACTTTTATAATTGGTTCGGGTAAAATATTAAAAGTATTATTACTCTCGTCTGAAATTAATCCCGTCTTTGCATCTTTTATTCTAACTTTAGCAAGAGTAGAAGGAGTATTGGGAATTGGCTCCCAGAAGTAGATGCCCGTATTCTTTGTATCCTTTCCGATGTATTTCCAGGTGTTACCGTTATCAGTCGTATATTCAAGATAAACTGAATCGATACCTGTACTGCTGTACCAGGTAATTTGTTTAGCGGTTCCGGCTTCCCAGTTTTCTCCGCCATTAGGTACTCTAACAGTTATCGATTTGTTTTCCAATTTGCTAATAGAAAAAGTATTGTCGGAAAGATCTTTCGGCTCACCGTCATTTGCATCTGCAACTCTAATCTTGCAGAGCTGGGATGTTACATTAGGAACGGGGCTCCAATTATAGAATCCAACACTTGGAGTTGAATTAGTAATTACATTCCATTGCTGTCCATTGTTAGTT
>DYHC01000123.1:2547-4014 GCA_020724325.1 Melioribacter roseus | reverse complement strand
ACACTTGGAGTTGAATTAACGATTGGCGTCCAACTGAAGCCATTATCTGTAGTATAAGATATAGCCACATTCTGAATATTTTCTGATATCCATTCAATTCTAAATGAAGAACCGATATCAATTTTTTCTCCGCCGTTTGGTGTTGTTACTTTGATTAATGGTTCTGGAAGAATATTAAATGTATTGGCACTTTCAGTAAACGGAACACCATCTTTTGCATCTTTGATTCTAACTTTAGCAAGCGTAGAAGGAGTATTGGGTATTGGTTCCCAGAAATAGATTCCAGTATTTTTCTTATCAACTGCAATCAAATTATTGGTTGTATATTCAATTTTTACCGAATCAAGACCTGAACTAAACCATTTAATTTGTTTGGATGAGCCAGATTCCCATTCCTCGTTACCGTTGGGCGATGTAATTCTTAAACTTTCGTTTGAATTTTTTATAATACTGAAAACTTTTTCGCTCATTGACGAAGCAGAACCATCAACCGTTGCAATTCTTACTTTACATTGATTTGAAATTGAATTTGGTACGGGAAACCAGTTGTAAATTCCGGTATTGTTTAAACTATCGGCAACCAGAAACCAGGATGCACCGTTATCATATGTAACCTGGATCCTGATTTTGGATTGTGTTGTTGCTGTCCATTTAATGTCGAATGAAGAACCTTCCATTAAGGATTCTCCCCCATTTGGGGCGACAACTTTAACCGAACTTGCCGGGATATTTTCCGTTGGTTCAGTAATATTAGATTCTTCCTCAATTAATTTACACGAAGAAAAAAATAGCAGTAGTGCAAAAATTATTTTTAGTTTACTACGCATAATATCCTCGATAAAGTTTTTCCGACTTTCGTCTTGGGTAAATTTAATAAATTCAGTTATTTTAATTAAGTAAAATATTACAGAAAGTGTGCCTAAATAAATAATTATGATTTTCAGCATAATACTCAACTTTAGGTAATCATGTATAAAATCTACATGTTAATATTACTTATAATACTATCCTTACAGGTAAGAGGGCAAGACCTGTTCTTTTATGGTGAAATCGGTACATTTCAATCGGCTGCTTCTTTATCGATAAACCAGGCGGGATTTATTTTTATTTGCGATAGCGGCTCAAACGAAATTATTAAAATGGACACGCTTGGGAATACTAAAAGAATTATTGGAGGTTATGGATGGTCTGCATCGGCATTCGACTATCCAGCCGATGTTTTTGCCAATATGCTTAATGTTTATGTAGCGGATAAGAATAACGACCGGGTTCAGATATTCGACAAGGATTTGAATTATCTCTCTGAGATTTCTTCCAAAAAAGTTTTGAATGACAAGCTGGTTTTTAGATACCCTTTAAGCGTATCTGTCAATTCTCATGGCGATCTTTATATTCTTGATTCGGATAACACGAGAATACTCGGTTTTAGTTTTAACGGTGAATTTAAAAATGAAATTGGCGGTTACC
>DYHC01000123.1:0-2537 GCA_020724325.1 Melioribacter roseus | reverse complement strand
GGTTCATATACTTTAAATAATCCTAAAGACTTTGCTGTCAATTCTACAAATCAACTTTTGGTTCTTGATGGACAAACACTTGTAACGTTTGATCAGTTCGGAAATCTCGTAAACAAAATTAATCTTCCCAATAATTACCTTGCAGTAAATTATTCCTCTAACACATTACTTTTAATAGGTGAGAAAAATATCAGTTATTTATACGATAGTTTAACTCCGGTCATTAGAACCTTTTCCGGTTTGCCTGATGGAAAAATTATAGACGCAGCTTTATTAAACAAAAAATTATATTTACTGACAGAAAAAAAATTGTTCGTTTATCAAATCATAGATTAAGCTCCATTGATAATTCAATTCAGGATAATATTATTTGTATTGTTACTCTTATGGACATCAGGAATTTTCTATCAATGCTTGTTAGAAAAATTCAGCTTTTTGCTTTACGGTTATCCATTTGCTTACAATGCTTATTCATTGGTTTGTCATCAAGACCCGGCAAAAGTTATCAATTTGAGCTGTGGAAATAGTCTGGTTTGTTCCAGGTGTCTTGGTATTTATTTCGGTTTACTATCTAATTCCATTGTCCATTTTTTTTATGAGATAAGAACAAATAAAAATTTTACTTTAGTCTTAATTGCCATAATACCTATGATTATTGATGTTATCCTTACAACAGCAAGTATTTACAATTATTCTAAAGCTGTTGCAATTACAACCGGATTTCTTTTTGGTTCGATTCTATTTTTATATCTTTACAATGGTTTACAAAATCTGATTATTGAAACAGCAAAAAGGTAATATTGTGAAAAAATACATATCCTCATTTGTAAGCGGATTTGGAGCCGGGGTTTTACATGTTGTACCGGTAGCAAAAAGTATATCATGCTGTTTAATTGTTCCATTGGCTTCATTCATTGCTTTAGTTCTTGATAAAAAAGCAAATCCAACTGCCGATAAAATTACAATGAAGAAAGGTGCTCTAATAGGACTTTTCACAGGGCTGTATGCTGCTCTTTTTGGAACCCTATTCGATCTTTTTATTACACTTGTAACTAAAAACAATGACATTGTTTCTATGATGCCCGAGTTACAGAAAATGATTTCTACATTACCTATTTCCGAAACCTTAAGAACAGAAGTGATAAATTTATATGAGAATGTAAGAAACGATATTATGCAGTACGGTTTTTCACTACTTTATGCTTTATCAATTATTATTAATAATACGGTAGTAAATTCTGTAGTAGGTATAATTGGCGGATTAGTCGGAGCTCAAGTAATAAATCAGAGGCTGAATAACAGGAACGGATATCAATAATGATAACAGCATTTATTTTCTTTGCTCATTTTATGTTTGTTCTTTATATATTCATTAAGAAGTGGCAGGAGGAATCTCTTTCTTCCGGTCTAATAAACGTTGCCTTGATAACCATATTATTTACAGTAGGATGGTCAATCTCTACATCTTTTGTTAATATTTTTTTTGACAGCAAAGGTTTGGGAATTCAATTTACAGCCGATACAATTTCGCTTACTTTACTTACAATTGTAGAATTTTTCTTTTACAGAATTTATTATCGTGAAGAAAAAGCTATTGAAGCCGGTACGGAAAAGTAATAATAACAGTTTGGTCAATTTGTTTAGCATTTGGAGGCAGCGGTTCAAACCGCCACTGTCTTAGCGAATTAATTGCAGTAAGTTCCAATCTTGCATCAGCTTTAATAAGCGGAAAAATTTTGCCTACGGTGCCATCGGGCATGATAGTAAATCTTAATTTAACGTCAATCTCTTTTGAAACACCTTCAGGATAATCGGGAAGAGAGTAACTATAAATTCTTCTCATTCCCCTGCCGCCGAAATCAATTTCGAATCCAAATCCGCCTTCACCTTCTCCCAGTTGTTCGGTCCCTTTCGTCTGCGAATCATCCTGATTTAGAGGTTTTACTTTTTCTGCATTAACATTTACTTTTTCTTTTTTCTTATCTGCTTCTGTTATCAAATTCTCCTTATCGGGATTTATTGATTTAGGAAGCTCAACCTTTTTCTGTTCTACATTCCTCTGCTGCAGTTTTCCTGTTTGGGTTGATTACGTTCGGTCTTTAAATCTTGTCCTATTGGTCCGGCACTGCCCATACTCATTCCGCTTCCAAATCCAATTGTTACGTAATCTTCATCTTCCATTCCGACTGAAAAATTTATGAATGCAAAAAAAATTATCAGCAGGATATGAATGATTACTGAATAGAGAAACGATTTATTTCTAATATTATCTTCAAACATTTCTAACTTATTCTTTCTGTTTCAATTGTAAATTTTTCTATACCAATTCCCCTAGCCGCATCAATTACCCTAATTATCAGATCTATCTGAACAGATTTATCCGCACGAATAATCAAATTGCTTTCGTTAGAAGTAATTTTTATTGATTCAAGTCTACCTGCAAGTTTATCAATAGATATCTCTTCTGTACCAAGAAATATTCGGTTTTGGGGAGTTATTGTAACAATCATTCTTGATTGAGTAACCTGTTCAATATT
>DYHC01000122.1 GCA_020724325.1 Melioribacter roseus | reverse complement strand
TGGACATGTACTAGAATTAATAATACAACAGGAAATCAGGTTGCAAATGCTATTGTACTTAAGAATCAAGATGTTGGGTACTCATGGGATATGGCATTTTCTTTAGAAAAACCATTTGCTGATGGCTGGTTTGCAAAAGCGTTTTATCGTTACGGTGTTTCTAAGAATACAGTTGACCCGGGTTCCATTGCATTTGGTTCATGGAATAATAATCAGCATGCAAGTGATCCTAATAACCCCGGTGTTGGTTTCTCAGCAAATTCACCAGGGCATAAGTTTTTTGCTGTAATATCTTATCGCGGCGAATACTTTGATTTCGGTGCTACTACTTTCTCGTTAATTCTCGATTCCTATACCCAGGGTAACATAAGTTATGTATTCAGCGGCGATCTCAATGGCGACGGTGGAACAAGTAATGACCTTGTCTATATTCATAGAAATAAAACGGAAATGAATTTTGAACAATACAGTGTTACAGTTGCTGGCAAAACTGTTACATTTACTTCAGCACAACAAGCTGAGGCATGGGATAAATTCATTGCTCAGGATTCTTACCTTAGTGAAAACAGAGGTAAGTACGCTGAACGTAATGCTGCATTTCTGCCAATGGTTACCCGCTTAGATTTCAGTATTACTCAGGAAGTATTCACAGAAATTTTTGGTAAGAGGAATGCATTACAATTCAGAGCAGATATTTTGAATTTCGGTAACTTATTGAATAAGAATTGGGGCGTTGGAAAAAGTTTTGTTTCAACTTCTCCTCTCATTTCTCGTGGTGCTGATGCTGGCGGAAAAGCTCTTTACAGATTAAGAAATATTGGCGATAAACTTATTAGCACTTCGTATCAAGACAATGCCGGTATTGGAGACGTTTACAGAATCCAATTCTCAGTTAGATATATGTTCAACTAATAGAATTGTCTCTGAAAAAAAAGGGCTGTCCTAATAAGTGGCAGCCCTTTTTGTTTTAAGTATACTGTTTCATAAACTATTTGTAATTGGTAAACTGAACGGGAAAATCCAGGTTCGCTTCTTTTAATAGTTTTATAATTGTTTGAAGGTCGTCTATCTTTACAGCCGTAACACGTACTTGTTCATCCTGAATTTGTGAATTAACTTTTAATCTGCTCTCTTTAATCAGCTTTGTAATTATTTTTGAATTTTCCTTGGAGATACCGGATTGAAGATCAATTATTTGTTTTACTCTTCCACCAGCAGCCGGCTCAGGTTCCTTATACTTTAGAGCTTTTATAGAAATTCCTCTCTTAATAAACTTTGTTTGCAAAATATCGAGGGATTGTTTCCTCGAATAATCATCTCTTGTGTTAATCAAAATCTGCTTTTCCTTTTTGTTCAACACAATTTCTGTTTGCGAATCTTTCAAGTCGTATCTTTGCTGGACTTCTTTATTGGTTTGATTTATTGCATTATCTACTTCCTGAAAATCAATCTCTGAAACAATATCGAATGAATGATTGGCTGCCATATATTTCTCTCTGCTTTATTATTGTTTGTTAATATGTGTTTATGGTCACTGTAAAAATAAAAAAAAACGTATTGTTAAAAATAATACTTTGATATTATGAAATGTAAAGTTTATATTAGGCACAGGGTTCCCAGCTTTAGCAAAATTCTACAACTGGAGCACAATCCTCTTTTTATTACTGATTGCAGAAAAAATTAAATTAGTTTACAAATTGAACAATGAATAAGAATAGTTCAGGTCTAATTCTAGTTTTGTTATTTGTTTTAGCATCCAATGTTCTTTCACAATTTGAGTCTGAATACCGAATAAAAAATATTATTACAGAAACCGGATTTGAAAATGTAAGAATAAAAAGTTTTGAAAAGACTTTGTATGTTGAATTTGAAAACCGGCTCTACAGGTTTGAAGTTACAGCTCTTTTCGAACTCCTTAAGTTAATCAAAAACGAGATAAGTGATTTTAACAATATTTATTTGCTAATTAAAAATAAAAATATTCCTCTCGCAGAAGTTAAAGTTGCACAAAGTGATTTGATTAACTGGTTTAATAATATTATTACCAACTCGGAATTCTCTGAATTGATTGAAATTAGGTTTGATGAATTTGAGGATTGGGAAAAGATATTTGGTACTTCAGATGTAAGTAATTCATCAAACATGAAATTTGATCTGGTTCTAAAACCAACATATCGATTTCAATTTGGAGTTCTTTCTCAGCCGGTTCTTTATCAACTAAACTTTACTCCGCATATTCAATTTGGGTTGTGGAAAGGAATGAGTGGACTTTATGAATTGACAATACCTTTGCATAATGATTTTAGTCCAAGAGAAGATTCTGTAAGAACAAGTATGGTAGTTCTTAATCAAACAATGAGGTTATCTAACTCTTTTTTATTATCACTATCATTAGGATACTTTTCACTGGAACGTTATGGTTTTGACGTTGAAGCACGAAATTATTTTTCGAACGGTAATATTTCAGTCGGAATAAATTTGGGTTATACAGGGTACGCATCTTTTACGATGCGAAGGATGTATTATTCTGATTTATATCAATGGACAGGTTCGGTTGATCTATCATATAGAATACCTGAATACGATTTATCATTAGGTTTAACAGCAGGTAAATATTTATCAAATGATAATATAATTCGCTTTGACATTTATAGAGAATTTAGTGAAATTCAGATTGGCTTTTTTGTTATGCGTTCTACAAAGGGTATTTCTAACGGCGGGTTTAATTTTTCAGTTCCATTGTTCCCATCCAAATATTGGAAGCCCGGTCTTGTTAGGATTCGAACTACAGAAAATATAGGACATTCTTATAAAGTAAAAATTGCCGAACAAATAGGATTGAAGTACGATACCGGTTTTGGCATCAATAATTTTTTGAAAAAGCTTAATCCCGGTTTTATAAAAAATTATATTAACAATCGAATAAACATAAATTGAGGTGAAATATGAATAAGAAGTTAAAACGTTCTATACTCTTATTCGTTCCATTTTTTCCAATATTATTCCTCCTGTTTTTAGCAGGATGTGAAAGTTCAAGAGTTGGCCCGGAATTACCAAGACCAAACCCTCCGGCTCCTACTCCGCAGCCAATGATTCTTGCATCAGTTGTAAGAGATAATTCAAATCTAACCGCAATACCAGCAGCAACAATAAGAATTCTTAGAGCAGATAATACTATTGTTACTACTCTATTGACAGATAACAGCGGAAGATTTTCTTACGATGTTTCAAATATTACGGAAACATCACTATCTGTAAGCGCTTCTAAGGCGGGTTATGGTATCGGAACCAAAACTGCAGAGCTTAGGAAAGCGCTTAATATTGCTTTAGTAGATGATATTCTCTTGACAAAATTAACTGTAGCAACTACAACTGTTACACCGGCAACAGGAGGTACTGCAACTACTTCCAATCCTCAAACGGTATCTGCTACACCATTAACAGTTACAGTTCCGCCGGCAGCAGTTCCACAGAATATTACTCTTACAGTTGCTGCTATACCGGCTGCACAAGTACCTAAACCGCCTTCTGCCAACCAGGCAATTCAGACTGCTGCTGTTTTCGGACCTTCTGGTACCGTGTTCTCTGTTCCTGTGCAGGTTAAAATGCCATTACCAAATAGACAACCTGCTGGTAAAACTTATACACTCCTTAAATTGAATGAAGCAAATAACACCTGGGCAAGTACCGGTATTACTGCAACTGTAGATGCAACAGGTACAAATATTACTGCTCAACTTTCCAGTTTTTCTACTTATGGAACAGCAGATGATATTACATTAACTACAACAACCGGAACACCTACTACTCAGGATATTGATAATGTAACATTATCCTCCGGTACAACTACAAAATCCTATAGTCAAACTAACAGCAGTTCTGTTACAGTAACCGGAACAGTTAATAACCAATGGATACTTGATGTAGTAAATGCCGCAACCAGGAACAAAAATTTTGGTACTACAACAAAACAGATTCAATTTAATTTCCCGGCTGTACCAAACGAATATATTCGCAATGGAGTTCAATACAACCCGGCAAATCCAAATGAAGCTGGTAATTGGGTATACCGCTGGGTAGTTACAAGAACCACACAGACAACTACATGTTCTGCATCTGGCGGAGTTGCGCCGAATAATTATTCTGCAACTGTGACAATTGTTGAACAAACAATTAATATTGACGCCGCCAGGTCCGGTTGGGTTTGGGTAAAACACGATCAGGGTGGATAATCAGTTTTTGACAAAATAAATGGGGAGTGTTTAACTAAATTACTCCCAATTTGTTTTTATTAGTAGAATTTTTGAAATGTCGGGGTGGGGAGATTCGAACTCCCGACCTCTTCGTCCCGAACGAAGCGCGCTAACCGGGCTGCGCTACACCCCGATTTTTTGAAGGTAAAAATAGGATTTTTATTTGAAAAATCTATAAGTCATTTTTTAAGAAACGCCCTCATGAGACAAGGAGGTCAATATGAGAAAATATTTCCTGTTCGCTATTGTATTGTTTCTATTTTTTATATCTGAATCAATTCAAGCACAACTAGCAAAAGACAGTTGGGGGCTTGGGTTTGGTTTTAAGTATCCGCGCTTTTTAAGTATTAATACAACTATTTCGAACACCAATTATGGCGGATTTCTCTCCATTCAAAGAAATTTTTCTGAACATGTTGCATTAAGACTTGGCGGATTCTATTCACATCTTGAAAGTGAATGGACTGACCCAACTAATTTAAAACAGACCACATCTTCAGACCTTTTAGGCGGGAATCTGGATTTAATGGTTTATCTATTCCCTTGCGAACCGGTTTCTATTTATATCTACGGCGGAGCTGGCGTTCTTTATAGGATGCTTGATAATAAAAGAACTGTTACTCTAGATGATAATGCAATTGCCGGACAGTTAAGCTCGGGCTTGGGAATTGAATGGGAAATAGCCAGCGACTGGAAATTTGTTTCAGAATTTGGCTACAACCTGGGTCTAAATTCTGAACTTGAAGGTGCAATTGGTGCCGGTGAAGTTAACGGTAGAGATTCTTATCTTAAAGCTAATTTAGGTTTACTTTGGTATTTCAGTAAAGGTGAACCTTCAAAATACTGTCAGCTTTACAGCGGATTATCGCAACAAATGCCGGACCCTGTTGACTACGAAAGAATTGAAGAGATGATAAAACGCCACATTCCAAGGGAAGTAGTTAAAGAAGTGGTTGTTGAAAAACCTGTTGCTTCGGTGGATAAATGGGTTCTAGTTGGTGTCAACTTCGAATTTAACAGTACTAAAATTTCACCGGAATCTTACCCAATTCTTTTTGATGCTGTTAAAACTTTACTTAAGAATACTGACCTGAGAATTGAAATCCAAGGATATACTGATAATATTGGTTCTGAATCTTATAATATGAAACTCTCTCAAAGAAGAGCAGAAGCTGTAAAAGGATATCTCCAATCAAAAGGTATTAGTGGTAGCAGACTGCGAGCAACGGGCTTTGGTGAAAGTAATCCTGTTGCAGATAATAAGACTGCCGAAGGCAGAGCAATGAACCGGAGAATTGAATTTAAGATCCAATAGATTTTACGAATGCTCGTCTCAAAATATTAATTTTTACTTGTTTAGCACGAAGAGAGAGCTGATTTAACTGATTTGTGCAAGAACAATTTTTTGATAAACTATTTTTGAGACGGGCACTTTTTTTGTACTCACTTTACTTTGATTATAGTTTAGTCTAATTTTCGCACAACAAAATAAAATTATCCTTTAATTATATCCGGAGAGATAAAAAAGGAATGGAGATAAGTTAAGTTTAGAATGCAAACCTCGAAGGCGTAAGCCAACGGGGATTTTTTTTATTAACGCGGAATAGATCAAATGGATATAAAAGCAAAAATAATTGATGAACAAGGTTTAAGCAGAACTATTACTCGTCTTGCTCATGAAATAATTGAGAAAAACAAAGGTTCAAAAAATATTGTTCTTATTGGAATGCGAACCCGTGGTGAATTCATTGCCGAAAGAATTAAAACGAAAATTTCCGAGATAGAAAAGTATGAGCCGAGTTTTGGAATTCTGGATGTTACATTATACCGCGACGATTTCAGAACCCGGCTTAAGCAGCCGAAAATTTCCGTTACCAATATAACTTTTAATGTGAACGAAAAAGATATTGTTCTTATCGATGACGTTCTCTATACAGGTAGAACCGTACGCGCGGCTCTGGATGCCGTTATGGATCTCGGAAGACCTAATACAATTCAACTTTGCGTGCTCGTAGACAGAGGACATAGAGAGTTACCAATTAAGGCAGATTTCGTAGGCAAGAACATT
>DYHC01000121.1 GCA_020724325.1 Melioribacter roseus | reverse complement strand
GATAAAGCGGATATTTCACTTAATCAAAGATTCTATGCCGGCGGTAGTAACTCGGTTAGAGGATGGAGTACAAGGCAGCTTGTTCCAATAGAACCCCTAATCAATCTCGAAAATCCTTCTCAGGAAGATCTGGAAGCAATATTGGCTAAAGGTGCAGCTACCGGCGGATTTTTTCTATTCGAAGGCTCAATTGAATCAAGGAATCGATTGTTCGGCAAATTCGGTTCTGCATTATTCATAGATTATGGCAATACATGGAATAGTGTAAAAGAATTCCGATTCGATCAGGTAGCATTAGCTGGTGGATTTGGGCTAAGGTATTATTCTGACTTCGCCCCAATACGTTTGGATTTTGGTATTAAACTTTTTGATCCTTCTGATAAACGGAATATATCTTCAAAAAAATTCTTAAAAGAACTTGTTCAATTTCATATTGGAATTGGTGAAGCTTTCTAATCCTTAATTTCCCATTGCACCTTTATTCTTTTGTTTAGAAATTCGGTTTTAAGTAAATTTGCAGTCACTTTTTATGGGAAGCAATATGATTTCTAGCATGACCGGATATGGCAAAGGATTTGTCCAGGAAAAAGAACTTTCAGTTGAAGCTGAAATTAAAAGTCTGAATAATAGGTATCTAGATCTCTCCCTACGTTTACCGAAATTATTAGCAGCGAAAGAATTTGAAATAAGAGAAAAAGTAAAAAGCCGTATTAAACGAGGCAAAATATATCTTGCAGTTTTTGTACAGAGCGGTGAACTGGAAGAAAAGTTTAACAACGTTGATTCTGCCGCGGTTAAGTATGCAATGAAAATATTGAAAGATATTCGTAGAGCATCGGGGTTGAAGCATAAAATTTCTTTAAGCGATTTGATGTTGTTTCAAAATATGTTCTTTAAAGAAGATGATGAACAATCCGGCGCAGAAATGCTTATGATTGAAAAAGCTATTGATATGGCAATTGATGAAATGAATAAGATGCGCATATCAGAAGGAATGGAGTTAGAAAAAGATATCCGACTCAGACTCAATAACATAGAGAATGTTATTACTAAAATAGAAACTATAAAAGAAGAGAGTCTGCAAACATATTTCGAAAGATTTAAGGAGAAGGCGAAACAATTAACTAAGGACATAGTTGATAACGATCTCAGATTATTCACCGAGCTGGCGGTATTATCCGAAAGATATGATGTTACTGAAGAATGTGTGAGGTTAAAAAGTCACATTAAAATGTTCGCAGATACTTTGGAGCAATCCGACGATGCCGGACGAAGATTAAATTTTATTTTACAGGAAATGAACAGGGAAGCAAATACAATAAACAGTAAAGCCATTACATCGGATATTTCTCATGCGGGTATTTATATAAAAGAAGAGATCGAAAAAATCCGCGAACAAATTCAAAATATAGAGTAGATGGTGTATAATAAAGCTAAACTATTTGTATTTTCTGCTCCAAGTGGCTCGGGAAAAACTACTATTGTAAGAGATATTTTAAAAAAGTATCCGGAGTTTGTTTTCTCGGTTTCTGCTACTACCAGAAAAAGAAGAAATGTTGAAAAGGATGGTGCAGATTATTTCTTCATTTCAGAAGATGAATTCAGAGAAAAAATTGATAACGGTGAATTTGTTGAATGGGAAAAATTTTACGATTATTATTACGGCACACTTAAGAAATTTGTTGATGATAATATCGCAAAAGAACTTGTTACAGTTTTCGAGGTGGATGTAAAAGGTGCTATAAGTATAAAGAAAGCTTATCCATTTGCTACCTTAATATTTATTGCTCCACCAAGTATAGAGGAACTGAAAGACCGACTGATTAAGCGAAACACCGAATCGGAAGAAGATCTTAGAAAAAGAATTGAACGAGCAGAAATGGAACTCTGTTTTAAGAACCAGTTTGATTATGTTATACATAACGCTAATCTAGAACAGGCAAAAAAAGAAGCAAGAGAAATTATCGAAAAAGAATTAAATAAGGAGGATAAATAAAATGGTTAAACCAATCAGTCTTACTAAGATTAAGGATAAAATTCCAAATCTATACGAAGCTGTAATTGTTGCGGCTAAAAAAGCACGCAAAACAAATGATGATACTAAACTGGAATTCAATTCGCTGCTCAGCACTGTTACATCCGGACAAGATGATGAATTTGAGGATAGAGAGAATCCGGAGCAATTAAAACTCTCGCTTGAATTTGAAAAGAGGGAAAAACCGCATATTAGATCGCTGAATGAACTTGTAAACGATGGAATTGAATACCGCTACAAAAACGAAAAGGATAAATAATTAATTCAGATATAGTTAAGAAAAGCGGAGAAAATTAATTCTCCGTTTTTATTTTTAAATCGATCCATTTTTGCTAAATTCATTTATCAATTAATCCTTTCCGGGGAATAAACTTGGATTTATCTCTTAATAAATTGCTTATTGAAGCATTGGAAAATCAAAAAGAAATTTTTGGCGATCTCCTTTTTTCTGAGGCAAATATTCCCGCTTATAGAATTGATGGAAATAATATAAATATTACAGAAAGATTGGAAATGGACCTGGGTAATTCTCTATTCATGGAAGAATTTCAAAAGTCAGAATCGATTAACGAACTTTATTTGCTGACTAAGGATTGTCTAAAATGCCCTCTTGGAAAAACCAGAAATAAATTTGTTTATGGTGTTGGCAATCCGAATGCTCATGCAATGTTGATTGGCGAGGCGCCCGGGGCCGAAGAGGACGCTCAAGGTGAACCATTTGTTGGACGTGCCGGAAAATTACTGAATGATATTTTGAAAGCAATTAGTTTAGATAGAAGCGAAGTCTATATTGCTAATATTTTAAAATGCCGTCCGCCGGGTAACCGTGACCCTCAGCCTTTTGAAATGGAAACCTGTATTCCTTATCTTCACAAGCAGATTGAGCTTATTAAACCCAAAATTATTCTGTGCCTTGGCAGAGTAGCTGCAAACGGTTTGTTGAACAAGAAGCTTTCATTGGGCGATTTAAGAAACAACATTTTCGAATTCAACGGAATAAAGGTAATGGCAACCTATCATCCGGCTGCGCTGCTAAGAAACCCCGGCTGGAAAAGGGGCTGCTGGGAGGATGTCCAAAAATTTAAAAAACTATACGTTGAACTTATAACAAAATAAAATGGCTAAACGATCATCACCTAATAAAAATAATAGAGATGAAGCAATTCTGGAAAAATTAAGATCTGTTTCTAAACAACCACCCGCTGCACCGGAAGTTGAAATGTCTGTCCTGGGTGCAATGCTAATTGAACAAGATGCTGTCCCTAAAGCAATTGAGATTTTAAAACCGGATGCATTCTACGAAAAAAGAAACCGTACAATTTTTGAAGCAATGACTTCTCTTTACGAAGCCGATGAACCGATTGATACCGTATCAATTTATGAAGAACTTAAAAAATTAGGGAAGGTTGATGAATCCGGCGGCGCTGCATATTTAGGTAAACTAACTCAGGATATTTCTTCTGCAGCAAATATAGATTACCACGCCCGCATAGTTCTGGAGAAATGGATTCTTCGGCAATTAATTACTGCATCTATGGAAATAGCACGCAACGCATACGAAGGAAGTGAAGATGTATTCGATTTGCTCGATTCTGCCGAATCAAAAATTTTCCAGATTTCTGAAGAGGGAATTAAAGAATCATTCAAATCAATGGATAAAGCTGTAAAAGAAGCTCTTGAATTGATTGAAGCAATTCATTCAAAAAATATTTCGTCTTTTTCTGTTCCGTCCGGTTTCTTTGAACTGGATGAATTGTTAGGCGGTTTTCAAAAATCGGATTTAATTATTATTGCTGCTCGTCCCTCTATGGGTAAGACAGCTTTCGCGATGTCTGCCGCGCGCAATGCTGCAATTGATCATCATACACCTATCGGCATCTTCAGTCTGGAAATGTCAACCATTCAGCTTGCAACAAGATTAATTTCTGCCGAAGCACGTATTAATGCTCATAACGTTAGAACCGGAAGGTTTAAAGCCGAAGATGGTTCAAAAATTAGTAGAACTGTTCACAAACTTAGTAAAGCACCAATTTATATCGACGATACTCCCGGTATATCAATTCTCGAACTTAGAGCGAAAGCAAGAAGATTAAAGAATGAAAAGAATTGCGGATTAATTATAGTTGATTACTTACAGCTTGTTAATCCATCGGGTAATATGGAAAGCCGCGAAAGGGAAATCTCTTCTATCTCGCGTTCTCTTAAGGCACTTGCAAAGGAAATTAATATACCTGTAATTGCTCTCTCTCAGTTGAATAGAGCTGTGGAATCAAGAGCGGATAAAAAACCGATGCTTTCGGATCTACGTGAATCCGGTTCCATTGAACAGGATGCAGATGTTGTTCTGTTTTTATACCGACCGGAAATGTATCAGATACAAACTTTTGGTTCCGGAGATATGCAAGGCGAAACTACGGAAGGGATTGCAGAAGTTATTGTCGGTAAGCAAAGAAATGGTCCTACTGGTGAAGTTAAACTGAAATTTATCAAAGATTATGCGCGGTTCGAAAATCTTGATCGGTTCAGACAACAGCTCCCTTCTGGCGAGGAACCGGTTGCAGCACTGGAAGAACCGCCGTTCTAACTTAAACTCTATTAACATCTTTTACATATCGGACTGCCTAATGATGCGTAGAAAAAATATTTATTCAACTTTACTCTTACTATTCTGTTTTTCAACTATTTATTCGCAAGTTATCTATACGCAGCAAGATGTTGAAATCTGTAATTCCAGGTTTGAACTTGCGGTTTCAAAAAATCTTGCAGATAAACAAATAAATGAAATAATTATTGAAATAGGAAAAAGTTTTTTAGGAACCGATTATGTTCCTAATTCACTTGAAAAGGGTGAAAAGGAACAATTGGTAATTCACTTAACAGGATTAGATTGTTATACCTTTCTGGAAAGTACACTTGTTTTAGCCCGCTGTATTAAATTAGGTAAAACTACATTTGAAGATTTCCGGGATGAGCTGCAAAATATTCGTTATAGAGACGGTGTACTTAAAGAGTATCCATCAAGGCTGCATTATTTTTCTGATTGGATTTATGATATGAACAAACGAAACATTGGACGCGATATTACGAAACAGATTGGCGGAGTACCGTATAAAAAGCAGATCGATTTTATGCGGAAACATATTGATTCCTACAAACAGCTTAAAGAAAATCCAATGTACGTTTTGGAGATTGCCTCAATAGAAAAGAAAATCAGCAAAAGAAAAAAATACTACATTCCACTGGGAAAAATAGAAAGGTTAGAAAGTAAAATTGAGAGCGGGGACATTATTGGAATTACGACAAACATTGAAGGATTGGATATTGCGCACACTGGAATCGCAATTAGAATGGATGATGGAAGAATCCATTTACTTCACGCACCAAACGTTGGTAATAAGGTGCAAATTTCCGAAAAGCCTCTTGCAGAATACCTGAAAGCAAATAAGAAACAAACCGGGATTATGATTCTTAGACCTCTTTAATTATTTCTTCACCAGCCCAAGCAGCACTTTTATATTCTCAACATCTTCTTTCTGATCTTTTTCTTTAGGTGTTTCCAGAACTTTTGGTACTTTCTCTAATTTTTTATCGTTCATAATATTTGTAAACCCTTCCAGTCCTATAAATCCTTTTCCTATGTGATCATGCCTATCAACGCGGGAACCAAGCTCTTTCTTGCTGTCATTCATGTGAATACATTTAAGTAAATTCAAACCTATAATGTCGTCAAATTCTTTTATTACTTTTTTGTACTCCTTTTGGTCGCGTATGTTGTATCCAGCTGCCCAAATGTGGGCAGTATCTATACAAACCGTCATCCTTTCGCGTTCATCAACAAGTTCAATTATTTTTTTCAATTGCTCGAATCTGTAACCAATTGATGTCCCTTGTCCAGCAGTAGCTTCTAACATACTCTTGGTTTTATAACCGCTTGTTTTTTGATGAGCATAGTTAAGAGAATCAGCAATTATTTTTATTCCTTCTTCTTCGCCCAGACCGGTGTGAGCGCCGGGGTGAAAATTAAGATGCGGAATTCCAAGCTGTTCACAACGTTCAAGCTCTTTAATGAATGCTTGCCGGGATTTTGACAAACCAGCGGTATCTTTTGCACATAGATTTATTAAATAAGAATCATGAGAAACCACAAACTTAACATTTGAGTTTCCGAGTTTCTCCTTAAATTCTGTTATTTCATCTTCGGTTAAATCGCGTGCAAAATATTGATTATTATTTTTTGTAAAGATTTGAATTGCAGTAAAGCCAAGTTTCTCTGCAGTATCAATAGCAGATGCAGGTCCTCCGCTAACAAATGTATGTGCACCAATTAAATGCTTCATCAATTA
>DYHC01000120.1 GCA_020724325.1 Melioribacter roseus | reverse complement strand
ATGTCTCTACTCTTTTTTAATAATTTTTGTCTTGACTTTGGGAGTGCATTACAACTTCGAGCTAAAACTTAGACCGGGTGAGTATTCTTTAATTACATCTTACATTGGGTACAAATCCGATACTCTCTGGATTAGCTTAAACGAAAGCAAAACAATTTTAGTAAAGCTGGAATCCATAACCGTAATATTGCCGGAAGTAACAGTATTGCCCGGAGAAAATCCGGCAAATGAAATTATTCGCAGAGCAATTGCTGCTAAACATGAAAGAGAAAAGAGAATTGATTCATATATTTTTAAGGCATATACAAAAGGACTTGTAAAAACAACACGGGATCTTATTGCTTCCGATAGAAGAGCGGGATTTTCAATAGGCGCAAAAGACACCGGCTCATTAAAAATAACAGGAATTATTGAAAACGAAAGCAGAGGATATTTTAAAAAACCAGATTATTACAAAGACGAAATAACTGCACGTAAACAATCAGCTAATACTCCGCCAACCATAAATATTCTTACCGGTGGACGTCTGCTTCAAAATTTTTATTCTAACGATATTCGGTTTTTCAACAGACCTTTAGTTGGTCCTATTGCCGATAATGCCTTAGAGTTTTATTACTACATTATCGAAGATACACTTGCTATGGATAATAAAAATATTTTTCAAATCTATTTTGAACCGATTGATAAAGCAGACCCTGGATTCTATGGAAAAATATTTATTGAGGACAAATCGTTTAACTTAGTTAAATTAGATGTGAACTTGAACGAAGCTGCCAATCCGGGAGGCTTATTTACACTTGTTAATATTTTTCAGCAGTTCGTTCCATTCGATAACCAGATTGTAATGCCCGTCGATTACAGAATTTTTGTCGAAGGAAATTTTTTAGGAATAGCTAAATTCGGCTTCGAACTAAACACTATTTTCCACGACTATGAGATTAACGGAAACCTTAACAAAGACTTTTTTGATATGGTAGTAATAAAAGTTTTGCCGGATGCAGATAAAAAAGATTCAACTTACTGGAACTCAATTCAATCTATACCAAATACGCTTGCCGAAGTTGAAGCTTACAAACGGATTGATAGTCTTGAAGCGGTTCCGAGAACTTTCTGGGATAATTTTTCTCTTCTTGCAACAACGCTTTATCTATCCGATCATTATTCTTTCACAGGTCCGTTGGGATTATACAGCTTTAATCATATTACCGGTCATTCGTTAAATTTTTCTTTCAACATAATTAACGAACTTGATAAAAGGTTTAATATGAATTCCAGCTTTGCTTACGGTTTTTCTGATAAAAAATTCCAAGTAGATATTAATGCGCGATATTTTTTAGGTGATTATAGAACTACTACATTAACTTTAAGAGCTTACAATGAGCTGACAGATTTATTCAGCGAATCGATTAAATATGATAAAATGACATCTACTTTTACGAGTTTATTCGGTAAGTACGATTTCCGCGATTATTACTATACAAAAGGATACGAAGTTAAGATTTCCGGCGATCTGCTGCCGATATTACGTGGCGGAATTGGCTTCCTAAATAGAACAGATAACAATGCATTCAGCAATTCCAACTTTTCATTATTTAATAAATCAAAATCCTACAGACCTAATAAACTGATTTATGAAACAAAGGTTAATGCAATAACCGCTGAGTTTACTCTGGATTTTAGAAAGTTTTTTGAAGACGGCTATTATAGAAGAAGGATAAGTTTTGGAGAGACAAATATTTCTTTTAGAGGTAAAGCAATTTTTTCGGATCAGTCTCTGCTTAAAAGCGGTCTCGATTTTAATTACTACGAACTCAATCTCTCCGGCTTTGTTCCGTTATTCAGATCAACTATATTTAACTTTCTTTTGAAAGGGGTCTATTCAAATGATGCAATGCCTTATCAAATGCTCTATTCGCTGCCCGGCAATATAGAAAGCAGCGGTAAAGCATTTTCTTTCCGCACTCTTAGGATTGGTGAAACTTTCGGCAACAAAGGAATGGTATTGATGGCACAGTATAATTTTAACGATGAATTATTCCGGCTGCTTAATATTCCTGTACTAAAAGATTTACCGATTAATATTACCGCGCATTTTAATTCGGCATTGCTTTTAATATCTGATAAAAGCAAATTAATTTTACAACAGCCGTTCAACGAATATAAACATCCTATGTACGAACTGGGTTTTGGAATAGGACCCCGTCTATTTCCTCTTGTTGTTGAATTTACATGGCGGCTTAATTATAGAACAAATAATAATTTTGCAATTTGTCTAAACGCTTTTGTTTTATAATACGCTTACAATTATTTTTATTAAACCATTTTGAGGTTTGAATGAAAAAATTAATTCTGCTGTTAGTTCTGTTTTTGTTAACCACGCATATTTATTCTCAAGAATTAATGATCGATAAAATTGAGCCGCCTAATTGGTGGGCGGGAATGAAATGGAATAAAGTTCAACTGATGGTTTACGGCAAGAACTTAACCGGAGCATCGGCTAAATTAGATGATAGTAGAATTAAAGTTAATAATGTCTATAACGCAGAAAATGATTCTTATCTGTTTATTGATATAATAATTCCAGAGAATTTACCAGCCGGTAATTATACTCTTACATTAAAAAAAGGAAGTAACAGTGCAGAGATTTCTTTTCCTATATTGAAAAGAGAAAAAGGAGTTAGACACCAGGGTTTTTCTAACAAAGATGTAATTTATTTGGTGATGCCGGATCGGTTTGTAAACGGAGATGTCTCAAACGATTCAATTGCCGGCTACAAAGATTCTATGCAAAAGACCCCAAATGAATGGAGGTTTGGCGGCGATATTCAGGGATTAATTGATAAGCTCGATTATATTAAAGACCTCGGGATTACAACTATCTGGGCAACTCCTCTTGTAGAAAACAATACTTTCCGTTCCTATCACGGATACTCGGCAACAGATTTTTATAAAATTGATCCGCGATTTGGCAGTAACGAACTTTACAAAAAGTATGTTGATGAAGCTCATAAAAGAGGAATAAAAATTATTCTGGATCATGTTGCTAATCATTTTAGCGATAACCACCCGTGGATGAAAAAACTTCCCATGAAAAGCTGGATTAACGGAACAGCTGAAGATCATCTTCCGGCTAATCATCATAAAATGATCTATACCGATATTTATGCCGACAGCGCAACTATTAAACATGTTGAACGCGGATGGTTCGTTAAAGATATGGTAGATTTCAATCAGGAGAATCTGTTTGTCCAGAACTACATAATTCAAAATACTATCTGGTGGGTGGAGTTCTCCGGATTGGATGGAATAAGAGAAGACACGCAGCCATATAACAACCAAAAGTTTATTTCATATTGGGCAGAAACAATACTTGATGAGTTCCCAACATTGAACATTGTTGGCGAGGTATGGACGGGCGAAAGCGATTTTCTTGCTGCATACCAAAGAAATACTTTCCTTAAGAAAAATTTTAATACTAATCTTCCTGCTCTTACAGATTTTGGCTTACGCGATGCATTAATCGGTTTTGTTTCCGGCAAAGAAAGTATGTATGAAATATTTAAAGTTATTGCTAAAGATTTTTTGTTTACAGACCCAAATCAACTGGTTACTTTTGTTGATAATCACGATATAGAAAGAATTATGCACTTTGCAAACGGAAACATTGAACGCGCTAAGATTGCTTATACTATTTTGATGACAACCAGAGGAATTCCATCAATCTTTTACGGTTCTGAAATAGGAATGATTGGAGGAAGCGGTCATGCTTTATTACGCGCTCCATTTCCGGGCGGATTTCCGAATGATAAAAGAGATCTATTCGAAGCTAAAAACAGAACTGACTATGAAAATAATATCTACGAATTTCTAAAGAAGCTTATTAATATCAGACTTAATAACAATGCATTTACTAAAGGGAAATTAATTCACTATCCGCCGGTTTCTAATGTGTATTACTTTTTTAGAGAGCATGATGGTAAAAAATTTTTTGTTGTTGCTAATGGAAACCCAACAGAAAGCCATCTTGATCTTGGGTTAATTAAGCATCAATTCCAAGGAAAGAATTTACTTAAGAGTATTCTATCCGGCAAAAGAGTTGAGTTGAACGATTTCAATATTACTGTTAAACCAATGACAGCAGAAATTTATTTGTTAGAATAGTAGTTATTTTTCTGCAACGGGTTTTTTAGAGTCCCTTTTATTACGAATATATTCAGTAAACCCGGGGAGTATAGAAATAATGATGATGCTAATAATTACAATCGAAAAATTATTTTCTACAAAATCTAAATTGCCAAAGAAATAACCGCCGTAGATAAAAAGTCCTACCCAAACAATTCCGCCAACAACATTGTACAAAACAAATTTTGAATAATTCATTTTGCCAACCCCGGCAACAAAAGGTGCAAATGTTCTTACAATAGGAACAAACCGTGCAATGATTATTGTTTTACCGCCATGTCTCTCATAAAATTTATGAGTCTTATCAAGATATTCCTGTTTTAAAATTCTTGGGAACCTGTCAAATATTTTTAACCCAACATAATGACCGATCCAATAATTTACTGTATCGCCAAGAATTGCTGCAACTGTAAGCAGTATAAAGAGATAGTGCGGGTTAAAAGACCCTCTTGCCGCAAAAGTACCTGCTGCAAACAGCAAAGAATCCCCGGGTAAAAAAGGAGTAAATACAAATCCGGTTTCTGCAAAAATTACAGAAAATAAAATACCGTATGTATAAGTACCATATTGTAAAATCAATTCGTGAAGATGATCATCAAGGTTAAGAAACAGATCGATCACATAATTTATAAAATCCATATCAGCCCGTTATTTTTGTTCAAGAAAAAGAATTCAAAAAAACCATCATTAATTACCAGCAACATATTATTGCACCATTAATTCCACACTCTGCTCTCAAAACTCTGCTCTCAAAACTCTGCTCTCAAAACTCTGCACTCAAAACTCTGCACTCAAAACTCTGCACTCAAAACTCTACACTCTACACTATTACCCCTTCCCTCCATAATTTTTTTCGCCGGCAGTAATTTCTAGCTTTAGATAGTTCTGCTTAGGAGGCAAAGGACAAGTTGCATATTTTGTAAATGCACATGGTGGATTGTAAGCTTTATTAAAGTCGATATAAATCTTTCCGGTTGAGTCTGCTTTATTTACATAAAGAAATCTTCCTGCTCCATAGGTTTGCTTTCCATTTGTTAGGTCAGCAAAAATTACAAAATATTGATTACCCGCATCGGTTACATCCAGTCTAAATAATTTGTCTTCCTTAGTAAATACTAATGAGCCGGGAGCTTTATCCTTTTCTATTGTACCAATTATTGTTGGAATTTCAATTTCCTTTGGCGGAGTATAAGGTTCGAAGCGGGCTTCTAATTTCCAGTCGTCATTTATAGGATAAGTTTCAATTCCGGTAAATTTTTTCAATTGTTCCGAATCAAGGTTTCTTAACCTTATTCCATACCGCTCGCCGCGTTTAATTAAGTTCCACCGCAAGGCATTGTGATTGCATATAGTAGTACCGGCTTGTTGATCGTGTTTCAATATCAGCTCGTTTACTTTTTCGCCGCCGGCAAGATGGACTTCAACATTTTCATTCACCTTCATAACCACAACAGAGTCCTTTAAGTAGAAAGATCCCATAAATTCCGGAGCGTTATTAGGAAAAATAAGATGATTTGATTTATCTGACCCAAACTTGTTTTCCCCCTCTATCAACCAGAATAATCCGGCTAAGTTTAACCAGCCGCTCTCTTTCTTCAAATTCTCAATTCTCTTGGAATGCCATTCATTAATTTCAGAGATATATTCTGGACTTCCCCTTTCTTTCATATTTCCGGAACATCCTAATAAACTAATAGATAGTAAAAGAACCAAGAACCGATGAGGCAGCATTTTATAACCTGATTTTTTGTTGTGCAAACTTAAGGATAAGCAGACGATCTTTCCACTCAATTTGATAGTATTGTCTATAGTTCCTTTCTTTTGCCGGAGGTTTCTGAAAATTAAACCTGGATTACTAAACGAAAAGAATTAATCCAATTATCGAACATTTTTTTATATTCTGCCGTAAAATTTTTATATTGTGTTTGAATTTGGAGGCACCAAATGACTTCAAAAACAAAAGAACATCTGTTAAAAGAAATAGAATCACTTCAAAAACAGAATAGGTCACTTCAAAAACAGAATAGATCACTTCTTAAAAAGATTAACGTATTACAGAATTCTCTGCTGGATTTCGAGAAAGATAATCAGTTCAATCTATCTCTGGAAAATGCAAATCTTGGAATAATAATAATTAGCAAAACTGGTAAAATTGCTGGAGCTAACAATTTTATTGTGCGGATTTTGGGTTACAATAATAAAGAACTTGAAGAAATGAAGTACACGGATCTT
>DYHC01000119.1:2993-6455 GCA_020724325.1 Melioribacter roseus | reverse complement strand
TAGAGATATTTAACGAATTTAAGTCGGATTAATCTCTTGTTTGAATTATAAACTTGACACTCATTCTCCCGATTGCATAAATAGTAAGGCACAAAAACATCTCCGGGCAACTTTACTAAAATCTTTTGCGTCATATCATATAGAAAAAATCTTTTACTGAATAAAATAAACTTGGGGGGCTACATGAAAGTAACAAAGTTAATCTCAACCATCCTCATTTCAGTTCTTCTCTTGTCTGCTACAACCATTACCGGTCAGGAATTAAGCCCGGTTGTAAAGGCAAAGTACAAAACAATAGAAGCCAATTATCTGGCAGGTTTGAAATCTGATAATGAAGGCTTACGGATTAGTTGTGCATATTATTTAGGGGAGATGAAGTCTGAGAAAGCAGTTGTTGATCTTCTTAAAATAATTAGCGACAATGATTGTTATGCAGCACAAATTGTTGCCGCTCTTTCACTAATTAAGATCGATAACGAACAGAGCTTATATATGGTTAAACGAACGGCTTTGTTCAATGATTTTGTTAGTATAAGTAAAATGAGTGAGAAGTTCTATCTATCACATCTATTGAAGAAGTATCTGAAACAGCATCCTGAAAAAGGAGCTGATTTATCTTACATCAATTTTTAATTTCGATTCCGATCTAAATCCTCGATGCAAAAAAACGTCCGATTGGCTTCCCACCAATCGGACACTCCTAATTAAACCTGATAACCTGCTAATAGTTCAATGTTAGAATTCTACCTTGGGTGAAATCAAAGAAATCGTCTTTGTTAACAAATTTAATTCCTTTCATTAAATCGTATTGAGTTTTATTAATAGCTTCAAGGCACATTGTGCAAACAGCAATCTTAATTCCTTTGTTCAGGATTTTATCAATAAGAATTTTTGAGGATTCGAATTTGGGCAATTCAAGACTCTTTGAACTGATCAATACAACATTAACGGCATCAATATCCATGAAAATAAAAACATCGCGGTCGTCAGCCATTTTTAAGCCCATAGTTAAACCCATCAGAACTTTTTGCGGATTTTCCGTACCACTCGAAATATGAATTAAGACTCCGTCCTTTGGCGGCTGCGGAGGTGGAACATGCTGGGTAGTTTCTTCTACTTTTTTTGCCGTCTTGGGTTTTGTACTCGTACTTTTTGATTGTGCAAAGTATCCGGATAATGCAACAAGCAACATAATTACAATTAGTTTGCTAATCTTCATAAACCAGCCTCCATAATTGAGTTGTAAATTCTTATAAGTTTTTTTCACTGACAAAAATTTTTTCTATCTAAGACTGCTGATTCAAATTATCCTTTAACGCGTTATTAACTAATACGAATCAGTGTAATTTTTTTCTGATTCTCTGTATAATATAAAAATAATGCCGGCAAGTGTAAACGAAAAGAAATTAATTTGTAATTGTTTTTGATATTAGAGCACCATCATTTTTTCATTTACTGCCGAAGCAACTTTAATATGAGGATAAAATTCCAAAATTTTCTGACCAAGCCAATCCTTTGCGTTAAGATCGCCATGCACCAATACAACTTTACGTGGATTTACATATTTAACAATTTGCAGCAAATCCTCTCTAATTGAATGAGAAGGAAAAAAGAATCTTTCTAAAGTACAATTAATTTTTTTTGGTTCGCTAAATTCTGTTAATTTAATTTTAGCCCCCGTTTTAGAATTCATCAATCTATATCCCGGGGTAGAGTCATCCATATAACCAACACCAAAAACAGCAAAACTTTTTTGCTGCATCCAGTAATTGAGCAATTTAAATGAAGTAGTCCCTTCCAAAATCATTCCGCTTGAAGCGAGAACAATGGACGGATTCTTTCTAAAATATGATAAATCCTCAATTTCAAAAATGTTTTGCTGCGGTATTTCTTTTAATAGCAATTCTTTATTATTCCGGCGGACTAAATATCGGCTGCGGTCGTAAATATCAGAGATTTCTCTTCCTACACCTCCGGTAAAAATATTTGTTTCTGTTAGCTTTCTCATAGCCATTTGCCGGTATAAGAGGGAGAGGATTTCCTGCGTTTTACCAAGGGCAAAAACTGGAATAAGAATTGAGCCGCCTTGATTAATAATTTTATTTGCCCATTTTATTAATCGTTCTGTTTCAGAAGACCATGTTCCAATCAGCTTTGAATCCGTTGCACCATAGGTTGTTTCTATTATTAGAACATCAATGTTACGAATGCCTTTAAGATCGCATCCTATCATTATAGATTGATTAGAAAAATTTATATCACCTGTAAAAAAAATTTTTCTGTCGGAATGTTCTAATAGTATTCCCGCAGAACCGAGAATATGTCCAGCATCCTTAAATGTAATATTTATTTCTGACGAACCGGAATGCCGCATTCCTTTCAGTGAAATTGTCTCGTTATAATTTATTCCGCGGATACTTCTAACAAGGAATTCAATTTCTTCATGCGAATAAATTCTAAAATCATTTTCGTTAACAGAGTTTTGTGCCAGAATATTTACTGCGTTATGAAGTGCTGCTTCAGCAATTTCTTTTGTTTGATTTGTAGAATAAATTATAACATGCGGAAATCTTTGTACTAGAAATGGCAGCGAGCCAATATGATCTTGATGCGCATGCGAGATTAAAACAAAATCTAAAGGAAATTGATCAAGCAGACTAAAATTTGGTAAGGAATCATGACCTTTCTTTCTGGGGTGAATACCACAGTCAAGTAGAATTCCTGTTCCAAAAATATTCAGATAAAAACAATTTGCACCAATTTCATCGGCTTCGCCAATTGGTAAAAAATGCATCATTTATAAAATTCATATTCATAAGTGGAGTAAAAAGTTGGTTTGTCGTCGGAAGAGTATTTAGTACTTTCTTTCAGTAATCCATTATCAAAATAGGTGAATCTTAACTTAAATTCTGTCTCGCCGGTGTGATAAATTTGTTTATCCTCAATTAAATCGCCGTTCTGGTTATAGTTCATATATCTTGTTGCGTCCGGATACTTAATTGTAGTTACATAGCCGTCAGAGTTATATTCGTAATATACAGTTGCGCTATCTTTATTATTAGTTATTGTCTCGCTAATTATATTTCCTTCGCCGTCGTATTTAAGGAATGATTTATCAATCACTTTGCCGTTTTCATTCTGACTTTCAAAACTAACCATCCGCCCGTTTTCATAATATATTTTAATTATTGTTAGAATTTTTCCGTTTGGTCTATAAGTAATCAACTCTTCCAGTTGATCCTTTTCATTATACTTCATTTCTGCTTTACTTTCGCCTTTGGATTTTGCTTCGTTAAATTTTCTAAGAATTTCTCTCCCCTTGTCATCATAGAATGATTGACGGCGGACAATAACAAAATCATGTTCGTTATATGATTCGGTTAAAATCAGTTGACCAAGCGAATCGTATTGAAAAGTTTGCCTGTTTTCCAATAGGGAATCGCTTTTAAGATTAATGTGTTC
>DYHC01000119.1:0-2983 GCA_020724325.1 Melioribacter roseus | reverse complement strand
AATCTTATTTCCATTTTTATCGAAGTATACTTTTTCTGCAAGAATTTTTAGAGAAGAGAAACTACCATCGGGGTTGTAATGCAAAAACCTGGTTCGTTCTTCCACCTTAAGCAATTTTGCCTTTTTAATTTCCTTAATATCTTGCGTAAAAAGTTTTTCTTTTTTAACGATATCTGTCTGCTTCTCTGCTAAAGGCATTAATTGAGAAAAAACTTCTTGATTAAAAAAGAATAGAATTGTTAACAGTCCGAATAATATTTTTTTATTGTATTTCATCTTTTCACCAAAAATTAATTTGTTAATCTACATCAATAGATTTTTATTTCTTTTTTGAACCATTAGATAATCTTTCTCTGTAGAGCTGACCAATTTCTGCACCAATAACAAAAATACACGACGAATAAAAAACCCATAATAGAATTACAACAATTAATGCAAAGGCACCATAAAGAGCATTGGAACTAAAGAAATATTGAATATAATAGCCGAAAATATTTCGAGCTGCTTCCCAAAGTAAAGTTGTCCAGAATGAACTCATTAAAGCTACGCGCTTAGGTAATTTTTCATATGGTATCAGGTAATACATCGTAAAAAACAAAACCAGCATAATTAAAAGTGATGAAATCCAGACAACCGAGTTCCACAACGCACTAATATTAAAGGAGCTCATCACAGTAGAAGTTTTAGCTACTTCCAGAATTAAATTTGCAATTGGAAAAACAAATGTAGAAAATGTAATAAAGATTACCAGCAGAATTACCATTCCCAAATCTCTCAATAAACCTACAAAAGGATTTTTTTGAATTTTCGTTTGAAAAATATTATTAAGTATAGTGCGCATACTGCTAAAGATCCATGTAGAAGTTATTAGCAATCCGATTGCTCCGGTATAACCGGCAATTGTACTATAGCCAACAAATTCGGGCAAGCGCGTTTCAATTACTTTTTTCATGTAAGATGCATAAACCGGATATGGAATAACCGTGTCAATAATCTGGAAGATCTGATTTTGAAGCGCCTTAACGTCAAATATATTACTGAGCAGAGAGAAGACTAATAAAATTAGCGGAATCATTCCGAGAAAGAGTGAATAAGCAATACCGGCACCGGCAAAGAAAAGATTGTTCTCGTCAATTCGTTTAAATAATCCTATAAAGTAGTGCTTAAAAAATTCAATAATTTTTCTGAATACAGAAAGTGGTATTATTGAGCCAATCTGTTTGAAAATTCTGAACTTGAGCATACTATCCTATTACATGTTCCATTTTCTTTTCTATAGAACTATAATAGAGTCTGGCAATCAGTTTTATCGGAAAATCGTATTGATCATTAATGCGCAAATTTTTTCCACCGGTTTCTCCTAAATATGTAAAAGGAGTAAAACTTTTTGAAGCTGTCTTTTCGAACTTTTCTTTATTGTCCGAGCTTACAGATACAATAACCCTCGATTGGGTTTCAGAGAAGAAAGTAAAATCTTCACGTGTTTTTATATGAATTTTTACCTTTGCGCCAATCATTCTTTCACTGTTTATAATACAGCACTCGGCTAATGAAGTAAGAATTCCGCCATCCGAAATATCATGTGCAGAGTTAACAAGCTCTAAATCAATTAATTCCAGAAGAAGTTTGTGTAAATCCTTTTCTGTTTGGAGGTCCAGCCGCGGAATTTCACCAGTAACTAATCCGTGGATCTCCTTTAAGTATTCACTGCCGCCAACTTCTTCATAATCTTCGCCAAGAACATAAATCAGATCGCCTTCGTTTTTAAATTCGGCAGAAGTAACATTTTTAAGTTTTTCTATCAGTCCAACCATACCAATAACCGGTGTAGGATAAACCGCAGCATCCGGACTTTCATTATAAAAACTTACGTTGCCGCCGGTAACGGGTGTGTTAAAGAATCTGCACGCTTCACCCATACCTTCAATGGCTTTCTTAAATGTCCAGTAAACTTCCGGTTTATAAGGATTACCAAAGTTCAAACAATTCGTAATTGCAAGAGGTATAGCGCCAGAGCAAACCACATTACGAGCGGATTCGGCAACAGCAATTTTAGTTCCTTCTTTTGGATTTAGGTAAACGTATCTTCCGTTACAATCTGTTTTAGCTGCAATTGCTTTGTTCGTTCCTTTAATGTAGATAACAGCCGCATCGGATCCGGGTCCGCAAATTGTATTTGTTCGTACCATAGAATCATACTGTTCATATACCCATTTTTTTGAAGCAATGTTTGGAGATACAAGTAATCTTTCAAAAGTTTCGGAAATAGATTCGGGTTCTTGAATAGATTTCAGATCAAAATTTCGAGTAACCTTTAAATATGCTGGTTCAGAAACCTCTCTAATATAAACCGGCGCACCACCGCCTAATACTAAATCTTGCGGCTCAATTTCTGCTTTCTTCTCGTTATGATGATAAATAATAAGTTTCTGATCATCAATAACTTCTCCAATTATTTCACAATTCAAATCCCATTTGGAAAAAATCTCTTTAATTTTTTCTTCATTTCCCTTTTGCGCAACAACCAGCATTCTTTCCTGACTTTCAGAGAGCATAATTTCGTAAGCGTTCATATCTGCTTCGCGCAAAGGAACTTTATCAAGATTAATTATCATACCGGATTTGCCTTTAGCGCTCATCTCGGAAGTTGAGCATGAAATTCCCGCAGCGCCCATATCCTGAATACCAACTATAAGACCTTGTTTAATTATTTCGAGAGTTGCTTCAAGCAGTAATTTTTCTGTAAACGGATCACCAACCTGAACAGAGGGACGTTTTGATTCAGACTTTTCAGAAATTTCTTCGGATGCAAATGTAGCGCCATGAATTCCATCGCGTCCGGTCGAAGAACCCACTATCATAACCGGATTACCAGAGCCATGCGCTATTGCAGAAACAATATGCCTTGTATCAACCAAACCGATTGCCATTGCATTAACAAGAGGATTTGTTTTATAGGAATTTTCAAAATAGATTTCTCCGG
>DYHC01000118.1:5039-6483 GCA_020724325.1 Melioribacter roseus | reverse complement strand
TATTAAAATGGAGTTTTATTTCATCAACATAGTTTTCTTTTTCATGAAATTCTTTGGCTAATGGTCTTAAAATTATTTCAGGAAGCAAATGAAGATATGGTAAATATTTTAAAAAACTTTTAGCTATCTGCTGATGACCTGCAAATGGAGAATATTTAGGCGGAAAAGTAATATATAAGTATCCGCCCGGTTTTAGTAAAAGATCTATATTATCAAATGCAGAATACTTGTTCTCTACATGTTCTATTACTTCTCTCATAATCACCAGATCGAAATCTTTTCCAATTTTTTCAGGAAGTTCTGGGTCAGTTATATCCCCTTCAATAATATTTAATTTGGAATTTTTTTTTAACGCAATATTTATCCTTTCTCTGCTTAATTCAATTCCTAGAGTTTCAATTCCAATCGAACCAAATAGATCCAGTAATCCGCCTTCTGCACATCCAATTTCAAGAACATGAAGTTTGTGAAAGTTAGGAATGAGTTTTTGAAAATACGGAAGAAGATATTTTTCAGTAAATTCCCTCTGCTCGTAGAAATGTTTTTCAGCCATAAATTCCTGTGAATAAGCGGACAAAAATTAGTGAAAGTTTTGTTTGGAAAAAATTCTTTTGCCCGAATGAAAAATATTAAAAAAAATATTTGAAATCGGATGAATTCTTGCATTTATTTAGCAATAAAAATAAATTTTGTCCGCCTTTTTTTAAAATATGACAGATAACAGCGTTGAGAAGAACATAACAGTAAACAGAAAAGCTCAGCACGAATATTTTATTTTGCAGAGATTTGAAGCCGGAGTTGTTCTGGTCGGTTCTGAAGTTAAATCAGCTAGACAGAATAAAGTTTCTTTAGTTGACAGTTATGCAGTAGTTGAAAACGGCGAGGTCTGGTTATACGATACTAATATTGCCGTGTACGATCAGGCAAGTATTAATAACCACGATCCGGTTCGAAAGAGAAAGCTGCTATTAAACCGGAATGAAATAAGAAAGATAACTAAAGGAACTAATGAAAAAGGAAACACACTAATACCGTTAAGAATGTATTTCAAGAACGGAAAAGTTAAAGTAGAGATTTCGTTAGCGACCGGCAAAAGACAATATGATAAGAGAGAAGATATAGCAAAAAGGGAAGCTAAAAGAGAACTTCAGAGGCGGCTGAAATAATGAATGGAGTAAACTATTGAATAAGAAATTGATCTTTCCATCTGTTAATGAGCAGATGGATCTTATAAAACGCGGAGCATTCGAAATTATTCCTGAAGATGAACTAATTCAAAAACTTGAAAAATCGTTCAAAGAGAATTTTCCGTTAAAAATAAAGTTAGGATGCGATCCAACCCGCCCAGACCTGCACCTTGGTCATTCTGTTGTGTTACGTAAGCTAGCCCAATTCCAAAGTTTAGGTCACGATGCTATACTTATTATCGGCGATTTTACTGGTA
>DYHC01000118.1:0-5029 GCA_020724325.1 Melioribacter roseus | reverse complement strand
ATCCTTCCGGCAGAAACTCATCCCGTCCTCCCTTATCATTCGATGAAGCGCGAGAAAACGGTAAATCTTATTTTGAACAAGCATCAAAGATACTTAACAAAGAGAAAACAAGAATCGTTTATAATTCCGAATGGCTTGGAAAGATGTCTTTTGAAGATGTTATTAAACTTACATCTAAATACACGGTTGCAAGGATGCTTGAAAGAGACGACTTTACTAAACGGTTCTAAAGCGGAATACCAATTCTAATTCATGAAATCCTCTACCCACTTGCTCAAGCAATGGATTCCGTAGCAATTCAAAGTGATGTTGAGCTTGGAGGAACCGATCAAAAATTCAATTTATTAGTTGGACGTGATATTCAGCGCGAGTTCGGAGCAAGTCCACAGGTTATTTTAACTATGCCATTATTAGCCGGGACCGATGGTGTAGAGAAGATGAGTAAATCCATGGATAATTACATTGGTATCAATGAATCACCAAAAGAAATTTTTGGTAAGACGCTTTCAATTCCGGATGAACTGATTTATTCATATTTTGAACTAGCAGCAGATATTACAAACGACGAACTAAATAACGTGCATCAATTGCTTATGGATAAATCAGTTAATCCAAAAGATCTCAAAAGAAAATTAGCAAGAACTCTTGTTACAATGTACCATTCAATGGACGAAGCGCAAGCTGCAGAAAATGAATTTGATACAATATTTATTAAAAAAGGATTGCCAGACATTATACAAGAATACAAGATTGATGATAGTGAAAAGAATATACTGGATTTATTAGTTTTAGTTGGATTTGCTCCCTCAAAAGCTGAGGCAAGAAGATTGGTTCAGCAAGGCGGTGTAACAATAGATGGTGAAAAAATTGCCGACATAACAGACATCATCAAATTTGACAGAGATAAAATTTTAAAAGTAGGCAAAAGAAACTTCATTAAAATACTATGTAGATAAAAAGGAGGTATTGAATTGTACGTTCCAACAAGAATCTTTTTTTCAAAAGGAGTAGGCAAGCACAAAGAATATTTAGCATCCTTCGAATTAGCACTTCGAAGTGCCGGCATAGAAATATGTAATCTGGTTTCAGTAAGCAGTATTTTTCCGGTTGGGTGCAAAGTAATTTCTAGAAGCCAGGGATTAAAGCTGCTTAAACCGGGTCAGATTACACATTGTGTAATGGCCCGCAACGCCACGAACGAACCAAATAGATTAATAGCTTCTTCAATCGGAGTTGCTATTCCTGCTAATAGAACAATGTATGGTTACCTTTCTGAACATCATCCATATGGCGAAACAGAAAAACTTGCCGGTGATTATGCAGAGGATTTAGCAGCTACGATGCTTGCTACCACTCTTGGCGTGGAATTCGATGCTGAAAAAGCATGGAACGAACGTGAACAGGTTTATAAAATGTCTGGTAAAATTGTCAGGAGCTTTAATGTAACCCAATCTGCTCAAGGTGATAAAAGAGGATTGTGGACAACAGTAATTGCAGTAGGTATTCTAATGCCCTAAAGATTTGAGAGAATATCTAAAAAGTAATTGCGCAAATAAAAATCTGTTTAACCCAGCTAAAATTAGAGCTTGCCCTTTGTCTGCTGGCGGATTATCAGACCGCTATCATTTAATAATTTGACTTGTTGAGAGAACTACTCTCCAGTATCAGCCCGATAAGGTGAATTATTCCAGCGGCAAATAATCCAACAATCATTGGTTCTATAATAGATATATAACCCGAATTGATATATCCTCTTAAAAAATACCATGCAATACTAGTAAACGATCCGGTAATTATTTCCATAAACGCAACTTTATTACCAACTCTAAATTTCTCGTAGTAAGCACCAAAGATTAGTAATATTATTCCGGGTATGCAGAAGCTCCCAATTAAATACCATAAATTGATCACGGACTGAATGGTTGCAGATAAAATAACTGCAATTATACCGGAACAAATAATTCCTATTTTTACATAAAGGACTAACTTTTTATCAGATATTTTTTTATCAAAAGACTTTAGTAATAGATCTTTACCGAACGTAGTTCCGCTGATAAAGAGAAAGCTGTTTGACGTAGAAATAATTGTAGCAAATAGAGCAGCGTAAAAGATTCCTTTTAAACCGCTGCCCAATACTTTTTCTGCGTAAACTGGGAATGCAAAGACGGGGTTTTCCAGTTCAGGTAATACAGCTCGCGCAAACAATCCGGTTGTAGTTGTAAGAAAATCGAATAAAATCCAAAAGACAACAGAAATAATAATTCCCCATTTTGCAGTATTACCTGTTTTGGCAGCATAACACCTCTGATGAAATCCAGGATCGGCAAAAGTCCATAATGCAATTAAAAACCATACAATAAGATAAAATGGTGATGAACCACCAGTAATACTAAGATGATTTTCAGGCAGTGATTCTACAAGAAAATTTATTCCGCCTATCTCCTTAAATGAAAAATAAACTATAACAACAAATCCTATGAACATAATAAAAAACTGCAGAACATCGGTGTATAAATCGCTTTTATATCCGCCTCTAATTAAATAAGCAGATGATAAAAAAGTTGCTATAATCAAGGACCAAAGTAAACTAAAACCAAATATTAAATTAATTAGACTTCCGATCATAAGTATGTATGGAGCGGGTGAAACCAAAATAAATATCAGGATAGAAGTTATTATACCAACTCCTTTGCCATACACCAATGCAAGTTTATCAGGAATAGTGTATAGAGAAGCATTCCTTATTTTTTGCGCGAACAGAAATGCAAAAATAATTGCAAAAATATAGTAAGGTAATCCCTGTGTTAACCAGCTAAGTAAACCGTGCCGGTATGTGAATTCACCTACACCTAAAATTCCGCCATACCAGGTAGATACATTCGTAAGAATAAATAATATTAGTCCTACTTTTCTTCCATGCAGAAGATATTCTTCGTTATCATTTATCTTTTTACGGAAACCGGGTATTAAACCAATTATTATAAGGGCACCGAAAAAAGAGAGTAATATTATAATATCCAGTGTGCTAAATGAGATCATATTTTTTCATTAACTCATATTCTCTCACTACTAAAATATTTCCGTTTTTTATGTTCAATTCTACTTTATCTGCCAATGCAATATTGCTGGTGCTTTCTTTTTTTCCATAAGGTAATGCGAGATGTTTCAACCGGTATTTAAGTCCATGTGAAGTAATCTTTGTTCGATCATTAATTCCATATAAGGAAATAATTTCGCCTGGAAAAGTTTTTAATATCACATTACCTGTATAACTTTTAAGAAGAGATTTCTGATGAATAACAGTTATATCTATTTGTGGAGAATATTTCAATACAATTCCCAGGTTACAAAATGAATGATCGAGGCGATCGCCGCCGGTAGCTCCTACTAAAACCGCTTCCTTAAATTTTTTCTTAATAACATACTTCAAGCATTTTTCAACATCTGTGTCGTTCTGTCTATCAATTTTAATAATAGTGGATTTGTTCTTATAGTAATTAAATACTTCACGAGTAATTGAATCGAGATCTCCAATAATTATATCAGGCAACAAATTGAGTTTCTTTGCTGTATTTGCACCGCCGTCAGCACAGATTAATGTTGAGTAGCCCTTCTTACTCAAGTAATTAAGAGTTGATTTAAGCGGCGGCTGTCCATTAGCCAGAATAATACATTTTTTCATAAGCTTACACTAATGCCAAGTAAAATATTTCTTTCGGCAGCCGGAAAAAACTCCTTGCCAATTCCATATGCTGCATAGAGATTATCGAACAGATTATTTATCTGAAAAAATAATTTTAGAGTGCTGAAATAAGGTTCCAGTTCAAACTGATAGGACGAATATAAGTTCACAACCAAATACGAATCCACTTTATTATCTGTGTAGTCGATAAACCCTGGATATTTGAGCAAATAAGATCCCAGATTATTAAAGTAGTTATCACTGTAAAAACTTCCGACATACTTAGCAGAAGCTTGAGCAGAAAAACCTTTATAATCAAATTTAAGAATTACATTAAATGTAGCATCAGGAAAGCCGCTGATTCGATTACCGGAAAGATCCAGCTGAGTAGTCTTTTTTATACCGGATTTTGGATCTCTGTATTTAATAAAGGAAGAACCATTGCTAATATAATTTTTACTTAGTGATCCATTAATAACAAGTTCCAACGTTGAAACCGGTTTGTAATTTAATGTTCCTTCTATGCCATAGTGAATTGTCCGGTCCATATTACCGGTAATAGGGTGACCGGACCGATCGATCTGACCATTTTTAACAATCTCGTTATTGAAAATCATATAAAATAAATTTAGCGAAGAAGAGAAGTTATTTAACTGGTAATATGCTCCAAGTTCAATATCGTTCATTGTCTCGGGTTTTATGAGTGGTTTTGAAAAATCATATCTGCCAGAATTGTCAAGTTCAAATTGTGGAATTTCACCACCGCTCGATTCTGCAGCATCATAATAATCTTTTAGCCGCGGCTCTCTCGAAACATTTGCGTATGATATGTAAAAGCTTGTTGCGTCGTTCAATTTGTAATTAACACCAATTCTTGGATTGATAAAAAAATCATCTATCTCAAACTCGTAATTCAGATATCTCTCGTTTTGCAGTTTATAATTGTGATAAGCAAACTGAACTTCGGCAAGTACATTAATAAAATCGTTGAATCTATAATTTTCGTTCAAGTAAAAAGTAAAAATATCCTTCGCACCTTCATAATAATAGTAACGATAATCTTTAGTAATTCCAACCGGCAGATTTTCGCCATAGTTAAGACTTCCCCAATGAACTGAGTTATGAAATCTAAGTTCGCCTCCAATAATTAATTCTCCGGATAAGTGTTTTAAACTAAGTCTTGGAATCCATCCCCACTGCTTATTTTCAACCATAGCACGGATTAAGACGTTACCAGGATTCTGAATAGGTTTAAAGCCATTATCCGTTGTTAATCTAAAATAAGTTGTGTCTGCCCAAGAGCCGTCGTAATCAAAAAATCCATTCCCTAATACTGCAAAAAGAGCC
>DYHC01000117.1:1089-6523 GCA_020724325.1 Melioribacter roseus | reverse complement strand
CGCTATTTTTTCTCCCTCCTTAACTGCTTCGTGCTGAAGATTTAATGCCTTTAGATCGTTTCTGTTTTCCTTTGAAATCTGTTTCAATGTTTCGAGAGAATAATCGTTAAATTCCTTAAGGAAATCTTCGCGGTCTAAATTGTCGAGCACCACTAATGAATCCGTAAGTGGAATATTCAATAAGCTTTTAAGTCTTTGAGAAGCTAATTTTCTGTTTGAATATGCAGATTCAAGCATCGGTAAAGTAGAAGAATATTGAGCCTTCGATCTTTGTAAATCCAGTTCGGTAGCAGTTCCGGCTTTATAAAATTTTTCTACTTGTTCTAAATTTTGCTTTGCAACATTTACAGCTTCTTCTGCAGTCTTAGTCATCTCAGACGAAAGAATTATTCCATAATAGGATTGAACAGCATTCAAAACCGTTTCTTCTTCTTTACCTTGCAGCTCTTCACTTAACGACTTTCTGATATTCTGCTGAATCTGGTAATTAAACCATCTGCTTCCGCCGGTTAGTATTGGAAATGTTAAACTTAGTGAATGCTGGAAGTTATATGGCGTACCAACAACAAATCTCTGTCCCATAAACACAAATACCGGAAGCTCAACATTTTTTTGAATTATCCCCTGGTAATTAATAGATGGTAAAAAGTAGGATAACGATTTCCACGTTTCAAGATCCTGCAATGAGTAATCGAGTCTCTTGGACTGAAGCGATAAATTATCTTTAAGAGAAATATCAACTACATTCTTCCAGGATATGAAGATAATATTCTTTTCACTTTGAGCAACAAGTACGTTCGATACAAATAATACGCTTATAAAAAATAATTTTAGAATTTTTCTAGACTTCATATTTCCTACCTCTGCTTATACTCCATAATATTCTTTGTTACAAATTATTTGGAAATGATGTTCAATAGACGATTTGCTCTTATTAAAAGTTTCTACATTAACAATTTTTTAATATCGGCAATAATTTCTTAATACTTAATCTCTTCATAGAAGTTATTCCAGAGTGTCAACATTTCGGAATGTGTAAAATCCAGACGACCTTCAAATAATAATCTTAGACTAATTCCATCGCTGGAGTAAATAAACATTCGTGCAATCTGCTCGTCTGTCATCGGCGACTTAAATTCATTATTTCTTCTTGCAATAGTTATCATTTTAGTCCACGCAACAATTTCGTCATCAAAAGTTTTGAGCAGTTTCTCGCGGAAACCGGGAAAAAGATTTATTGCATCAAAAAGAATATTGACAAAATTAATATTCACCTCGGGTTCGCCCAGAAAAAAATCTTCTTTCAATTCCTTAATATTTTTTTGAACTTGGTTCGCATAATCTGTATAAAATTCCTTCAATGAACTTTTTCTGAGTCTGTTGTAATCAATAAGTATAGCTTTGAAAAAAAATGTATTGACAACTTCAAAAAAAAGTTTCTCTTTGCTTGTGTAGTAATGGTAGAAAGCACCTTTGGACAGACCAGTTTTATCTACAATTTCTTTTAATGTAACCGCTTTAAAATTCTTTTGGATAAAGAGACTGAAAGCGGTTTTCAATATAAAATCTTTAGTTTGGCTCATAAACCGACCGTTTGGTATGCCAAACTTAAATAACAAACGTCAGGCATGCAAGTCAAATTATAAGTTCTTTTTCTTTAGCTTTTTTGGATGATGATAAATAGGACGTGAAACAGAAAAACGTTAATAATAGCCCTTCTTAATCTTTACCAGTCCCCCGCCCAAGGTTGTTGTATAAACATCGCCGTTTTTATCAACGCGAACTGAAGTGCATTCTTTAATTGTAAATCCATATTCAAATGTGTTGAATATTTGGGCTGACTGATTAGATGTGTACTTAACAAGTCCTTCCTGCCCAGCAATCCATAGATTATTTGCATGGTCAATAGAGAATTCTACAGCTTCAACCGGAAACTGAAGAGGAAGCGAAAACTTCTCCCAGAAACCATTTACATATCTTATATAACTGCTGCGTGTCCCTTCAAATTTGTTACCCAAAATATATGCCATTAATACATTATTATATTCGACCAGATCAATAACATAATTTGCAATTTTATCTGCATTAAAAATCTCTGCAATATTGAAGTGAGTCCAGTTGTTATTTCTCTTTACAAATATTCCAGCACGGGATGTTCCTATTGCCAGGCTTCCGTCATTTAATAATGTCAATGCCTGAACGTTGTTATCCAGTAATGGAGAATTTGATTTATTGAAAATCTGGAAAGTGCTGTTATCATACTTAATTAAACCGTTGTAAGTACCTATCCATATATTTCCTTCGTTGTCTTCAAGAAGCGAATTACATAGCCCGCCCGGAATCTGATTTCCAAATAAAGTCCATTCATTGCCTAAGAGCATCATAAGACTTGTTGTAGTTGCAATCCATAACCGGTCACGCCTGTCAAAGAGTAAATCTGTAATGTGGGCGTCACCAAAAATACCGGAGTTATCATAACTGATAAAATTTACCCCGTCAAATTTCAAAAGTCCTTTGTCTAAGCTTCCGATCCATTTGTTGTTAAATTTATCAACAGCAACTTTTTTCAGTATATTCGTAGGAATTTTAGAGTTCGTTGTTCTGTAACTAACCGCCCTTGTTGTATCTTCAAGAATTCTCGATAGCTCAATATACTGTCCGCCTTTTACAAATAACTCAGCGCTGTCGGCTCTGCATAAATCCTTTGTGAATTTAAATTTATATTTACCCGGTGTTAGTCCTGAGAATTGCCTTGGTGTATTAAATCCTGTATTAACATCGTTGATAAAAACACTTGCCCCGGAAGGCTGAGAAGAGCAGTATACTTTACCTAAAAATTTTGGAATATTATTCAGATTTATATTAACCTGATTAATAACTTTCTCATTAATGTTTACTGTAAATGTAGTATCGTAAATATAGAGATCATGTTTAAGCGTTACTTTTTGAGTACCACTTTTAAGCCATCTAACAGTATCTGGAGTTTTAGCGCCCATATATTTATTATCAACGTAGATTCTGAATCCGCCAGGGTTACTGTTTACATAGAGTATTCCAGATTCGATAGACTGGCTCTCAATAACGCCGGTAAATACTTCTTCATCACAAGAGATCAGAATAACAACAGAAAAAGTTACTATTAACAATCTGAGTTTATCCTTCATCATCTATTCCTGTTCTCAAATGGATAATCTGCATAACCTAATCCGGGTTTGTATCCGAATGATTTTATATACTGCGGAGTAAAAGGAACTAAGTAAGTATTCCGCAGATAAATTCCGAATAGACCAAATCCGTTCTCAATATTAGAGAAATCCGTTTCATCAAGCTTTACTGAAAAATTATCGAGATTTCTTGCCGTTGCATTAAAATAAGCACTCAAGTTTTTATCTAGTACAATTACTTCAAGAAACGCCGCCATAATTTCGTAATTACCTTTATTATCATCCCCTTCAGAAATTAACCGCATCGTTTCAGTAATTGCATGCATACCGACTGAAAGAAAGTTATTATTGGTTACTTTAGGGAAAATAGGGACCAGACTGTTACCGAACTTTTCGTATCTAAGGGGGATTTCCCTCATCATAAACTTATCAATTCCGTCCACCTTTTTTAAGTAGTAGATTGATAATCTTGTTACATAAGATTGATCAACTATTCCGGTATTCCACAAGAAGTAAGCAGATTCTTTGTTTTTGTAAGGAATATTTTTATCGATGTAGGAGAATTGAACCGGCGGCGGAGGCAATGTATAAGACTTTAATTTAATTCCGTTTTCAAGGCGCGCTTCAATCTCTAGTTCTTTTCCTGTATTAAGAACAAATTTGTTTGTATAGTACAACCGGTAAGGATATTTGTATTTTGATTCCGGCTCTCTGGCAACAACCGTATCCCTCATTATAATTACTGAATCTCCGTTCCAGATGCGGATTGTTGCATTCTTTAAAGCGGGATCGATATTGCTTGAGTACGGATCGTTGTTCGAAACCGTGTAGGTTCTAGATAATGTAGCTGTCTGGAGTGTTGTATCACCGCGGATTATACAGTTCAATACATAACCCTCTTTCAGATCACCGTACGGGTCAAAACTTTCTGAACATGAAACGGCTAAAACAATCCATATTGCGAATAATATTTTTTTCATATCTCGAATTTAACTGTTAATGTTGGCAGAATAGGCAGCATATTTACACGTTCGCCGGTATCTCTTTTGAAATAAAATATGTTCTTCCTGTTGTACACATTTATTATGCTGAAGTCAAATGCTAAGTTATAACCGCTTATAGTCATCTTTTTTGAAAGATTAAAATCGAGCCGATGATACTGAGGCAGTCTGCCTAAATTCTGAACACCTAGTACTGAATAAGGTTTTCTTGGATCGTTTTCGAACCAGTTGCTAAAGAAATTATCGAAGTAAAATTTATCATAATAACCAACTATCTGTGTAAACGGGAGTCCGGAATTATAAATCCATGCAGAATTAAACGACCATTCGGAACCAAAATCAATTTCCAGAACCAGATTTAAACTGTGCCTTATGTCATATTTGGGATAATACCTTCTGCCGTCTAACTCGCGGTAAGAATATGCAAATGAATATGATGTAGTAAATCTGAATACGCCTAAGGAAATCCTCGAGAAAAATTCTGCGCCGTATGATTCATTGCTTGAAGAAATAAAATCGGGCTGTGTAGAAAATGTCTTCTCCTGATTTATAATTGGAACGTCATCCGTTTTTTTATAGTACGTCTCCAGATCAATAAAAAAGTTTTCTGAAAAATCGAATTTAATTCCACCGATATAATGAACCGACCTTGAAGGGAGTAAATAATCGGGAATGATTAGCCACGGTTCAAAAATGTTTATTACTTCGTTCTCATTTGTAACCGTTGTCAGTTCCTGTTTATAAATTCCCCAAGCACCTTTAATTGAAACAACCGGATTAATTCTGAATGTAAGATTAACCCTGGGCTCCATATTGAATCCGTTGGGATTCCTCGAAAGATTAGAAAGGTTGTACCTAATTCCCGCATCGAGTCCTAAAATATCCCATTGCAGAAATTTGTATTTAGAATAGAAAGTAATATTGGTACCAGATTTATCAAGGTTTACCGGTACACCAAGGGAATTTTCCAGAAACAATTCTGTTCGTAATTCTTTAATATGAAAGCCAACACCAACTTCATCGCGGTTATCGAACATATAAGTAAAATCCAATTGAACGCCGAGATCTTCAACTTTATTATTACGATTTCTTACACTGCTCGATTTTGGTATAACCTTGCCGTCGAAACTGCTGAAAGAGAATCCTAATTCGTAAAAGAGCGGACTATCGCCAACCTGGAACCACTTAAATCCGAATAGACTATTTGACCACTTAAAATCTTCTATACGTGGATCTTTGTTGGTAATATTATCACCGCTTATAAATCCG
>DYHC01000117.1:0-1079 GCA_020724325.1 Melioribacter roseus | reverse complement strand
CAAAAATTTCGCCCCTTGAATGAAATCGGGATTTGAATAATTTGCTTTGAATGATAAGTCATAAAAATCAACCGGTGCATTCTGCTCGTTCAAAAATTTTTTTATAATTTGGTTCGAATAACTTTTTCTTCCTGTTAGTATAAACGAACCATAAGGAATAGGACCTTCTACAAGTGCTTTACCGGTAAGAAAACTTAACGTTCCTTTTGCACTTAACCTGTTTTTGTTTCCTTCCTTCGTATTAATGCTAAGTACTGAAGATAACCTTCCGCCAAGGTCGGCTGAGAATCCGCCTTTATAAAATTCTGCATTATTAATCATATCCGGATCCACCACGCTGAATAATCCAAGTGCATGGAAAGGATTATAGAGAGTAATACCATCAATTAAAACAAGGTTCTGATTGCTTGCACTGCCTCTTACATAAAATCGCGCACTAACATCACCTGTGGATTGAACTCCCGGTAAGTACTGAAGCGATCGGAAAATATCCGTTTCAACTCCTTTAGGTAATGCTTCAAGATCCCGGACAGTTAATCTCTGCAGACTTATATCGGTCTCGTTCTTTTCAATAATTTTTTCGCCTATTTTTTCTATCGTTTGAAGCTGAACACTCGTGGGCAATAATTCAATATTGTAGTGTGTTACTTTATTAGAACTTATACTTATCTGGATTTCTTTAGATCTGTAGCCAATGTAAGAGACAATCAGAATAAAATTTTTATTTGCCGGAATTGAAGGAATAATAAAATATCCTCTTGAGTCAGTTGAAGCGCCAATCTGAAGTTCTTTTATTAAAACATTGCAGTAAGCTAATGCCTCGCTTGTTGTGGAATCTGTAACCAATCCCCTTAATGTACCATTTTCTTGCGCATATGAAAATGAAAACCCAAACAGGCAAATTAAAACCAGAAATAACAGCTTATAGAAAGACATTTATTAATATTCCGAACAAGAAAAGTTTATTTTCAGTCGTGAAAATAAACTAATATTGAAGAAATTCCACACCCAAATTTAGGGTATAGATAATTTAGATTACCTTTCACTTCGTTCGGTTCAGAATGACAGTGCACTTTTTA
>DYHC01000116.1 GCA_020724325.1 Melioribacter roseus | reverse complement strand
GCACTTCTGCCAAGTTCTTCCTGTTGAAAATTATTCTGCCAGCTATATGAAGAAGAATAGGAAGCATTAATACTAAAGTAGCGGCTCAGGTCCCAGATCGAGGGTAATTTTGGATTTGCACGCAAATCAAAATTCTGTTTATAATTGAAATCTTTACCAAAGAATGCACCTCCAAAGATATCTTTCCATATTTGACTTTCTGACCTTTCGAAATTTTCTTCGGTTAAGAGATAAGCAAGAGTAGATGAAATATCAAAATTATATGCAAGCGAGAGATTTAGAAAACCACCTTCTGTAAATGCCCAGTTAAATCCTGCACCTCTTGTAGAAGTGAAATCCCTTGTAATATTAGGCTTAGTACTCAATACTCTATTTTGCGTAAAACTTCTCCTTCTGCTTGCCGTAACAGAACTGCTAATTGATTGAGGAGCAAAATAAACTTTTACATCTTTATAATCCGAAAAGAGACCAACTAGATCACCAATCAAAGGAATATCTAACGGTTTAAAATAAAGGTCTCTGCTAAGAGCAACTGAATAATTTGCATTTGCATTCCAGATCCAGCTATTGCTCGATTCAATAGTTGGTGATCTGCCTGAAGTTCTATTATAATTAAACCCGAATGAAAGATTATTGAATATATCGTTTATATACCACTTCTCGGTAGGAATTTTAATTCTGATGTTAGAAAGAGTCCACGTCTCAGAAACATTTATTGATTGAGTTTCCCTCTTAAGATTTTCTACTCATTAATTTCCTCTTCAGGTATTTTCAAATCAGTAAGTATTTTACGCATTTCATTTTGTGCTTCTTCAACTTTTATATCTGTTCCGGGCAAAAAGATTGGGTTTGAGGATTGCTCGTTTCTACTGTAAGAAATTCTTAGGTTACTACCCGGCAAATTAACAGGCAATAATTTAATTATATCCAGATCGGCAGTTAAAGCCCAGGATAAATTATCCTGTCTGCTTCCAAACCGGTCTGCAAGTTCGTGGAAGTAAGGATTTGTCTGACTAACATTAAGATTAACAGAAGCCAGGTCTGCTAATTTTAGAGAAGAAGTAGCGCTATAAGCCCATCCAGGCGTTGCATCGGCTTCTAATACTCTTAATTCATTAATCCAAATACTGCCGGAAACACGGTTTCCTTTAGTTCCTTTATCGCTTGGGTTTAAGATTCCAATTGTAAAAAATGTTATTCTTGTAAGCGTAGGATTGCCCAAAACTCCGTAAAAATGACCTTCCTTACCTTCAACCGGAACCCGATATACAGCTTTGATATTTGTCGTGTCTCTTCTCTGCTTAATGGCTGTAAGGTCTGTAAATAGTAAACTTACTTCGTTCCAATCAGCTCTTACAGGTTGACGATATTCGTAAAAATTGAGCGAGTCCGAACCGAATCTCATATAGACTTCTGAAGAATAGTCGGTTGGATCATTGTAATAAGAAACAGAACTTGGACTTGCAGAATTCTGGTCTCCATGTATAAACAATTTCATCTCTTTATAATTGAATACATCAAGAGGTTTAAATAGGTACCTAACAATTTCTCTTTTAGAACCGTCTTCAAGATTTTTTAGAATTAGATTCAATGATTGTTCATTCTTAAAAATTTCATAATCGGGCTTGGATCTATCCCTCTCTCTTTGAACGCCCTTTGGCGAACTATATTCAGGGTTTTCTTCAAAGCTTATAGTAGAGACGGTTAGTACTTCGTCATCAATTGTAACTTTTTGGTCTAAAACTTTCTGCCACTGGTTACCCACAAGATTCATTTCAGCAAAACGAATGTGAACATCCTGAGCAGCACCTGCAACCCAGAACCTAATAAACTCAACAACAGAAAAACTAGGGTTGCCTTCCTTCATCACAAAATCTTTCAATGGAATTTTGAATAAGTACCAGCCGTTGTTACCGGTTCCCTGAATAAAATTATTTGTTGTACGATTTGTATCGAGGGGTATTTCATATCTGAAATAGCTATTTACCAGGTCTAAAGTAAAATTGCGGTTTAAGTCCTCGGAATCTGGAAGTCTTCCCTGGTCAATCGATTTCGCATTTCTTTCTGTTCCGTTAACCCTGGAATAGTCTGCATTTGTTGTAAGCTGGAATGAATAATTATCATTACTCGGATCCGGATTGGTAACAGCATTATAACCCGGCTCCTCATGATCCAGCAAGCCATCAATACCGGTATCTTCACCGTCATCAACAAGGTCGTTTAAGTTTTTGTCTTCTGTATCTAATCTTCCATTTGGAATAACATCTTCACTAATTTGACCGAGATCGATATTAAGTTTGAGATTATGAGGTGCTTTTACTATTCTTACCCAGAATTCTATGAACTCAATATTCTCTTCAATAAGATTATTGGCGGTTGAAGATAAAAACTTCATCATACCACCCCAATTCTTTGTCCTGTCGCTAATGTTCGGGAACCAGTTATAAGAACCTTTTTCCCCGGGCAAAAATATATAATCGAGTACCGTTATAAAGTTATCATCTGGCGTGGCATCTTTACGATCTCCATAAATTTCTTTAACTGTTACATCCGATGGAGTAACATTGTACCAGTATGACTTAGCTTTGTAATTCATTTGAGCATTTTGCGGCTGAGGTTCTCTTGGGTTATTAAATAAAGGTAAGTTACTAATAAATGGAAGTTTTGTAGGAACACTAATATCTCTCCACGAATTATAAGCCATACCAAGAGGAATTATTTTCTTGGATCCTTCAAAATCGTCAATATACGCAATGCTTCTGCCGCCATCGCTTGCGATTGTACTTTTCTTAGTGTTAGGGTCTGGATTTATGTAGGCGTATTCGGCACTCATAGTAAAGGAAGATGGTGCACTGGTAGAAATGAGATTATCGAGTAGTTTTGTTACAATGGGCAGATCAATTCTTGTATTGAAATCGATACCGAAAATGGAATTGTTAAGCGGCTCTTCGCCTATTCGCACTTTATCGCTTAATGTCTGCTGATTCAAATTCAGGAATGAAAAACCAAGCGATGTTTCTCTGCTGATATCCAAAAGACCTCTTAAACCAAGAAGAGTTTTTGAAGCAAGCTGGAAGAGATCATTTTGTTCGTATGAAATCCGTAAATCGGCTCCCGGGACTAATGCTTCATCCTTACGGATTATTATTTGTCCAAGATTGTAATCAACCGAATAATCAACTCCTTCTTTAAGCTGCATACCGCCCAATAATACTTTAACGGAATTTTCAACAACATTGAATCCAAGACTGTAGACTGATGAAACAGAAGCAGAATATTCTCCGCCCAAAATAAATTTATCTTTTGCCCGGTCTTGTTTTGCAAAGGTTATAGTTGTATCATAAATAGCTTGGTACTTTAACGACTGTTCCAATTGTTGAGGAAAGTCCCTTCCGAACGGCTGAAGAACCGGAAATATTATTTCACCAGTACTCGGAATAACTGTTCTGTTAGGGAAATAATCGAATGCACCATCCGGTTGAGTACTTGTACCGCTTTTATCAGTTTTATCTAATCCAAAAGCCTGGAGAAGTTTAATGCCGTTAATTTCATTTTGTGCTTCTCCTCCTTCAATCTGGAAACGAATATCGAATGTAAATCCTTCTTCTTTAATATCCCTTCCGCCAACGGGATAAATATTTCTCAACTGAAGTTTCCAAGCTTCTTTAAACTGTGGTTGAAGGTTAGGAGGTTTAATAAGTTTTAAGACAACCCGGGCAGTTGTATCGGCGCCAACATCTTGAATAAATTCACCATAGTAAATATCATCTTCGGAGGATTGAGTATTCCCTTCTAATCTAAAAGCAGCAGCAATTGCATCCTGGTCTTGAATTTGTGTTTTAAATGTAATAAAACCCGCCTGTGCATGATAATCGTAATCAACGCCTTGCTGCAGCAACACAAACCGTCTGTCAATTTCTCTTGTACCCGGAATTGTTTGTAAAGTACTGTCCCTTAGGTCATTATAAATTTGGTTTTTAGTACGCCTCCGTAAATCGATATACGCATTTGCTTTTCTTTCATTTGGATTTACCAATCCGGTAATTGTTTTCCAAACCTGTATATCTTTAACAACCAATGAATCTCTTTGACGAGGCACCGGGTTGCTAAAAATATCTTTGAATATACCGAGATTAGGGTCTGCATACACGGGCAGAATAAAAAAGTGATTTTGCGAATAGTCGTAAGCACGTATCTCAAATTTTTGAGCTTTGGCACCGCCGCTGACAGAAACTTCTTTAACTTCTCCTTTCTTCTGAGATGCAAGAGCAGTTAAATTGAACGGACCCATTTTAAGCAGAGCTTTAACACCAAATAACGCTTCGCTGCCGCCAATTAAAGGCGATGTCTGAAGCGAGACGTTACCGGCTTCTACACTTTGTATAATTTCGTCTTCGTAACCGGTGTATTTCAGCTTCAACTGGTTCTCATATTGAAATTGCCTGTCCGTGTTCCAGTCGGCAGAAAGTGTAAGCTTATCACCTATAGTACCGTTAAGATTAATTTGCACCGTCTGTTTGAAATCGGGTTCATTACGTGTGTTGCCAAGAGCAGAAGTTGTTATACCTGTTGTAGTCTCATTTCTCCATGCACCGTGAATATCAACAGCACCAGCAATCTTTAGATTAATCTTAGGCGGTCCGAAAATACTTAGAAATGATGCACTTGGTAATGGAATTTCAATATTAGTAATATCGGTAATAAGCTGGCTTAGATCCTTTTTATCTTCCTCCAACTTATATTCATAACCTTTTTCTTCCCAGAGCTTTTTCGTAATAGCATCCAATCTCAGTTCAATATATTCTTTAAGCGGAATTTCCAGAATAGGTTTTACTACCTTACCGCCAATTGACTCTTTGATAATAACTTTTGTACCCGTTGAGTCTAATTCAACAAATCTTGTTAATGTTGCCGAAGAAGGTCTAAGCAGAAGAGGCGAAAATCTTTTTTCTCTAAAACTTACCAAATATTCATCTTTATCAACATACTTAAATTGCTTTATACGTGCGGTGGAATCCTGGGATAATGAATCAATTCTTTTAAGAGAATCTGCTCTGGCTTTGAATTTTACAGAATCACTTTTCGATAACTTCAATAGCGTGTTATCAGGTGCTATTGTTGTATCTTTTTTAACTGTGGAATCCGGAGAAGTTAAAAAAGATTTTAGGAAATCCGGTTTGATTGATGTGTGTTTAGAAGATTCAACAAGAGGCTGATAAAAATTATTTTGAATGCCATTCTGTAAGTATAGAATAACAGAATTATAAAAAGAATTTCTGCTAAGGCTTGAACTTTCCGGATGTGTGAATCCAAAGAAAATTATAATTGCAATAACAAAAAAGGGAAACAAAACAAATTTGATTCCCGGTTTCGAAGTATTTTTGGGCACTGAATAGATAATAAACCTATAAATTATTCGCACTAACAAATGTAGAAACTATTCTAATAAACCTCCTTTATTAATTCACTTCAAAAATTAGTAAAAATTTACTTTAACGCAATCCATAAAAAAATTTTTTTAATGCTTTATTAGATAATATCGTTCAAGTGGGTTTTTTCATCAAGTGTTTCAATAATGTTGCTTTCGTGAACAATAACAGCACTAAGCTTATTGCCTACACAAGCACCGGTATCAAGGTATAAAGCATGCGAGTCCTCAATAAGCGTAATTTCTTGTTGTTTAGTGTGACCAACAATTTGAAGTTTACCAAGGTTAAGAAGCGGGTCGCGGGTCCACATAATTCCACGGTCTGTTTTCAAATCGTTGGTAATAAAAGAGTCCAGCAAATCTAGGTTATTTCTAAAATCTGCCGGTAAAAATTTTTCGTACTGAATAGAAACGCCGGCATGACAAATAAAGCAATCTTTCAAATTATAATAGAGCGGCACATTTTTAATGTAATCGAGATGAACAAACATTTCATCCTGATGTTTTTCGTAGGATTCTAAGGTAGTTTCATTGCCGTTGAAGAACCACGAACGAGCAAAGACACTGGAAGGATCTTTGAAGAAATAGAGGAACATATAATCATGGTTACCGGGTGTAAACTGAATATTATTTTCAACAATAAACTTAACAACTTCGTAACTATGATTGCCCCTATCCACCAGATCGCCTACTGAATAGACAGAAATTCCGGGATAATTCTTAACAATCTTTTTATAAAGTTGTTCTAATGTATAAAAGCAACCGTGTATATCACCAATAACAGCAACCATATTAATTCAGCTAAATGAAGTAAGTATTTCTTGCAAAATCAGTCAGTTGATTTCTGAATTCCGGATGCGCAATTTCTATTAAAGCTTTAACGCGTTCTGGAATAGACAAACCGAATAGATTAACGGCGCCATATTCGGTAACTACCCAATGAACATCGCCGCGGGAAGTAACAACACCGGCTCCGGGTTTTAAAGTAGGAACTATTTTAGAATATTTTAAATCCTTTGTAGCAGCCGGTAACGCAATAATTGGTTTACCGCCTTCCGAATGAGCAGCACCTCTAACAAAATCAACCTGACAACCAATGCGGCTGTAAAACC